>JAFVAA010000054.1 GCA_017476305.1 Lachnospiraceae bacterium | reverse complement strand
TGTCCGTGCCACTCTCCATTCCTGTCCGTGCCACGCTCGAAATGCTTCGCATTTCTCGCTTGACGGCTGGCGCCGTATAAGTCTGAACTGACAATCACTCCCCCTTGTGCGCTAGCGCCCGGTAGGAGTGATTGTCAGTTCATCCTTGCACGGACTTGTAGCGAGCCAACAGTGTGGATCGTCGGCATAGAACGCTCCATAGGTTCCTTTTGCGACCGCAGGGCAGCCCCGGCACCAGGCAAGTAGCCTGCACCGGGAGCATTTGCTGAATTTCTCATATGATCTATAGGCTTCCATACTGGTGATCCAGACATCTGCAATCCGGTCCTCGAACACATTTCCCACCTTGCTCTCAGCAACTCTGCGACAGGCGAAAATGTCTCCGGAAGGCAGGATTGTCAAGTGGCAGTTGCCGCAGTTACAGCCGCCGTAAATCATTCCTTGTTCAGCGGTCTTGGGAATTTTGAACGTACCTGTCTCATATTCATATAGTGTCCAGAGATGATCTTTTTTGTTAAAATAGGTGCCGCATCCCTCGGCTTCATATTCTTTGAACTTCTTATCGCAGACGGTCAACAATTCTCTATATTCCTGTGCAGTCATACTGTCATCCAGTTCTCCGCCACTGGGAACATATCTTGAGAATGCAAACACATTTGCACCCGCGGCTACTACCTCATCGATGATTCCCGGTACTTCCATCCTGTTGGCAGCAGACACCGTTGTCATGATTACACTGCGTATTCCCGCACGGTTGATACATTTGATTTTGTCAAGGGTACAATCATAAGAGCCCGGCTTTCGAAACCAATCGTGGGTATTTTTCAAACCATCCAACGACAGTTGGTATTTCTCACATCCATACCGCTTCAGTTCCCTGCATACCTGCTCATTGAGATGAAAGGGATTGCCCAGAATCGTAAATTTTATGTCTGATTCATGGAGCAGCTCTAGCAGCCTCCAAAAATCCGGATGCAGAATCGGATCCCCGCCCGTAATGTAAAAATACGGAGTACGCCCATACATCTCGCAAAAATCAAGACAATTATAAAAGGTATCCTGCATTTGTTTCCAATCCATGGACTCCAGTTTTTTACAGTTATCCGCAGAGAAAATATAGCAATGCTTACACCTTTGATCGCACTCATCCGTAATATGCCATTGGAAAGAAAAATAAGGCTTTTTTGCCGCCATCTCCAAATCCTCCCATTTACCTTTATTCAAAACAACAATTTACTGCTGATATTCTTTCAAAACATTCTTATCGCCACTTGCGTAAATAAGTGCCTGCCGAATGATACAACCAAACGGAAAACACTTATCTACACAGTAGCTGCTTCAATGGACGTGCTGCTTATTTGTCACCTGCTCCACACGCACTTCCGCATGCAGCGGGCTTCTCTTCGGTGTTGTCGTCACCTGCTCCGCATGCAGTTCCACATGCAGCCGCAGTTATGTTCTCGTTCCATCCTGCAAGATTTGCCAATGCCATTTTCATGTACCTCCATCTGTTTATTCAGAGCAGCTTGTCACTCTGTAATTCCATTATAGTTCATTCGCATCCTCTCACAAGTACGCACAAAAAAGTAACCTACCCTTATTAGAAATCTTTACAACTGTGTCAAATACTGTGTCAGAGAAAACGCCAGTATAGACCCCAAATCTATATATTTTTCCGACCAACTACCCTATTTCATTGAAAAACAATCTTTTGTTACGAACCCCTCTATATGGGTGTGTTTCGTAACCGTCCTAAGCAAGACGATAAAAGGCTTTTTGTTGCCACAAATCAACTACCACAGAAAGGAGCAGATAAAATTTCAAAAGCACAGTACCGCCTAATGTGCCGACTGATACAACAGAAACATATCAGCCGAGACTTCTTTTGCAGGCTCTTATACCTGCTCTACGATACTGAGGACTGGAAAAGCCTTGATTATGATAGAATGTATCCGTTTATCAGGTTTCTGATACATTCAGACAAATGGCAGGGGTAAGTATAAATATCGGTTGTGGATATACCGATATACCTTTATAATGATTTTACAAATCGGGATTTGTAGATACTCCCATCCAACTTTCCTTTATTTACAACACTTTCCAAACACATTACATCAAAATTATATCCGTTTTCCCTTGTTTTTTCCCTTATGAATATCCTATAAGGGAAACAAGGGACATTTCATTTGCTGGTAGTTACTTTAATCATTGCCTGCCACTTTGTCAAGCAGTCTTGCTGATGAACGCTTTGCCTCTCTGTTGGAGTGGACATATACATTCATTGTGGTACTTACATCGGAATGTCCGAGAAGTTCCTGCACATCCTTTGGTGACGCACCGTTTGCGATCAGATTGGTGGTATAGGAATGTCTTAAACAGTGAAAATGAAATCCGGCAAGTCCCTCAACTTTCTTTGCGGCACTACGGCACATTGAGGCAACCTGTTCTGTGGATTCATAGGAGCCGTCATGCTTTGTGCAGATTAGGTCAATTTCGTGGTAATCTTCAGGTACATCTTCCGAACAGGGCAGGGCATACAGCTCATAGTGGGTACGGTTTTTCTCAACCACTTCCTTGTAGTAGTTGTTGTATCCAAGTTCTCCGTATTTCATTCTGTTTTTTAGCTGTTCCTTTCTTGCCTTTTTCAGAATGGCGGTGAGGGTATCTCCAAAATCAACTGTCCGTATTTTCTTCCGTTTGGTAGTGCCAATCTCTACTTTCTTACGGGCTGAATTCCGTCTTTCACTTCTCCGCACCGTCAGATACTGTTCGTTGAGATTGATGTCATTCCATGTAAGAGCGCACGCCTCACCGATACGAAGTCCCGCATAGTATGCGATCTGTATCGGAAGTACTGCAGGGTTTTCTTTCTTCTCCAAGAAACTGACCAGAGATAAAAACTGTTCGTGAGTGATTGCGGATACCTTTTCTTCTTCATCACCTTCCGCAGCAAATATGTCAACATCTTCCGTTTTATTGTGCATTACAACATACTGCATGGGATTGAATGTGATAAGTGTTTTGGGAAATACCGCAAACTTGAAACTCTTGTTGAGGACTGCCGAGAACGAACGGACATAATCCTTTGAGAATCCTCTGTATTCTGTTCCGTTGGGATCTTTCCCGCCAAATATGAGCAGATCCATATACTGCTGCAGATGTTCGGCGGTCACTGTCTTTAACTTTCTGTCAGCGATCGGATGTTCCTTGATTTTTCTGATTGCATGAAGATAAGTATCGACTGTGCCATTAGAGAGTGTGCCGATCTTCAAATCCTCCTCTGCCCACATATCAAGCAGGTCTCCGAGTGTAATGGAATTCGTCTTTGCCACGAACTGTTTTTCCTCAAAGTCCCTGATCGCTTCCCGAAGTAACTTTTCCGTTTCCGCCTTGCTTTCCGTACCGACACATTCTTTCTGAATACGGTTTCCGCTTGCGTCCTCTACATAGTAACGATAGTACCACTTCTTTCCTTTTTTTCTTACTGATCCTTTTGCCATAGATAAGTCTCCTTCCATATTTTATTTTGACAATCGGAATCGTAAGATATGCTCTATTGCGTGTAGGTATATCACGACTCCGGCTATTGTTTTTATTCGTCCTTCCTCCCTTTGAACCATCCGAGATAGCTTCTCATTTCCGCCTGCATTTCCTTCGGGTTCCTGTCATATTCCTTTAACATATCGGCGGTATTGTTCAGTTCATTTATCATTGGTGTAATATCCTGTATATAGCACATCCGGTTGAAATCATCATTTGTCATGTTTTCATTTGGCATTATCCCGTTGATAGCTCCCACGACCGATGAATTGTCAGCCTCCGCAGAATAGTATTTTACTGCATGGGCAAAATTCCCCATGAAATCATTATACTCTTTCAGGAACAGCAAAAGTATGTTCTTGCAGAATTCTTCATCGTCCTTTTCCATATCCTTCGGGAAATTTCTAAGGATCACTCCGATCATGTCATTGATCTGTAACTCCTGCGTATCGGAATTCTGCGTGTGCATATCGTCCGTTTCGCCTTTCAGCCAGTCCACCGAAACATCAAGTGCATTTGACAGTCCTTCCAGTATATAGAACTTTGTATTGTCGCTTGTCCCTTTCTCATAACGGAGAACGGTTGATGTATTCACTCCGAGTTTCTCCGCAATGTATTTCTGTGAAAGGTTCAATTCTTTTCTTCTCTGCAAAGCCCTCTTGCCGATGGTCTTGCGCAGTTCCATTTCGTCCATACTGTATCCTCTCCTTTTGGTATCCATCATTTCTGAACTGTCTATATTATAACACTCTTTTACGAGTATTGCAATATGCAATTTAATATAAATTAAAAATATTGCAAAACACTTGACAACAAAAAACAGCATGATATAATGCAATTATCAGAATTGCATTTTGCAATTTCAAGAAAGGAGGAGTTGATCATGACGGAAAACAAATTCAGTATGTCGATTGACGAGGCTTCGGCATATACGGGTATCGGAAGGAACACCATGCGCCAGCTCATAGAGTGGCACAAGCTTCCCGTACTGCGTATCGGGCGCAAGATTGTTGTCCGCAGGGACGCACTGGAGAGATTCGTTGCACTTAATGAGGGCAGGAATCTCCGCAACCGTTCCGAAGTAAAGACAATCGACAGGGAATGAAAAAGGAGTGACTGATAAAGCCACTCCCATTGGTAATCAGACCGGAGTCGTGATATACCTACACGCAAATAGATTGTATCACAGGCAGGTCTTATTATCAATCATTTTCTTTTTTTATCCGTCTTTCCCGAAAGTGAATATCCATAGATGTTGTAAGGAAATTTCTTTTTTCTTATCTGTAATAAAGTCGGCTCAAATGACGGATAAAAGGGAAAATATTTTTGTTGCATTTGATAAATGAAATCAGAAAGGCAGGTAATTATTATGGCAAGTAAGCGATCATTAGATGAAAGGATACACGATAAAGATGTCCTCATGCAGCAGGCACTTTCCAAAGTAAAAGAGTATGAGGCACAGATCAGGCAGTTGGAGAAAAAGAAAAAGGAAGAAGAACGCAAGGCGAGGACACACAGGCTTATCACGATAGGCGGTGTGGTCGGTTCCGTACTCGGCAGGGATTTTGTTGATGGCGATGACATGCGTCTTATGAACTTCTTAAAACAGCAGGAACGCAACGGAAGTTATTTCTCCAAAGCGATGAATAAGGGTGCGCCGGATACGGCGAAAAAGGAAGAACCAAAGGAACAGCACAGCCAAGACGGACAAAACGGGCAGACCGAAGTGAACAGGGAATGACTTTGCCATTCCCTTCACATCGGGAAGGGCGCACTTATATATGGGCGGAGCCCATATATACCACTACGCTATGCTCCGTTAGTGCGCTCTCCGAGGGGCGGGGCTTCGCCCCTGCACCCCTTTTATGCACTTCAAGCGTGCAATGTAAGCAATTTTATTCCATGCAGATTGGGGGAATGTACGATGGCGATCTACCACTGTTCCATAAAGCTCATTGGACGTTCAGGCGGGAGGTCGGCGGTTGCATCTGCCGCTTACCGTTCGGGAGAAAAGCTGTTGAACGAAGAAACGGGAATCACTCACGATTTCACCCGTAAAGGCGGGGTTGTGATGTCCGAGATTCTGCTTCCGGCAAATGCTCCCGACCGTTACCATGACCGCCAGACTTTATGGAACGAAGTACAGAAAGTTGAAAAACGATCAGATGCACAGCTTGCAAGGGAAGTCGAGGCTGCACTTCCAAGTGAGCTTACAAGGACACAGCAGATTGAATGTGTAAGGAACTATATCCATGATAATTTCACATCAAAGGGAATGATCGCCGACTGGGCTTTGCACGATAAAGGCGACGGCAATCCACACGCACATATCATGCTCTCCGTCCGGGCGATTGATAAAAATGAGAAATGGACTACCAAACAGAGATCCGTTTTTGCCAATGCAAGAGATGATAAGGGCAAACCAATTTATGATCCGGCACTGCCTTCATACAATCCAAAAGACAGGGAGCATACATCCCGGTTCCGCATTCCCGCCCTTGATGAAAACGGGAATCAGAAAACGAGGGAACGGAAAGGCAAAGGAACGGAATACCTGTGGGAACGGATATCCATTCCCGCTAATGACTGGAACGACCATTCCAAAGCAGAGGAATGGAGAAAGTCATGGGCGGAACACTGCAACCGTTATCTTGAACCCGACAGGCAGATCGACCACCGTTCTTATGAAAGGCAGGGGCTTGATATCGAGCCGACCATACATGAGGGCGTGACGGCAAGGCAGATGGAACAGCGTGGGGACATATCCGACAGATGTGAAATCAACAGAGGCATTAAGGAGCGCAACACACTCCGCCGGAAGTTAAAGCAGACTTTTGCGGAGCTTACGGCATTTATCATCGAGAAAGCGAGGGAGATTTATGCAAGATATACAGACATTGAAAGACATTTTGGAAATGCTGAAAAAGCAGGACGAAATGGTACGGATGTTGGAAGAACAGCAGAACGAGATAGACGGACTGGAACAAAGACTTTCAACGCTGACGCAGGAGCTATCGGACAGCAGGGAACAGACTATGCGGGAGCAGGAAACAGCCAAGCAGTATCGACTGGAGCTTTACGCCGCGAACAAGAGGCTTTCGCAGACGAAGGAAGAACTGGACGAATCCTTGAGCTTAAACGAGGACTTAGCAGCAGAAAACCATCGATTGAACAGTCTGCTCACATCATCGGGAACACAGAATCAAAGATTGCAGACACAGATAGACAGCTTGAAGAACTTATAAAAATAAAAAGGGAAAAGGAGCGTGAACGGGATGAACGGATACAGAAACTCAGAGAGAGAAGACGAGCTGATCGATATGGTGACGGAACTGGAGGACGAGAACAAGGTTCTGCAACAGCAGATAACGGACTTACGTCAGCAGTTGACGACATCAGTGCCTTCCTCGACAGTATCAATCTTAAAGAACAAGATTCAAGAACAGGCAGACGAGATAGTGAGTTTGAACGAATGGATCGGGAGGCTGAACGGCGCAGATTTGATACTAAAAGACAACGAGAGGCTGAAAGCAGAAAACAGCAGGCTCATAAAAGAAACGGAATCAGTCGTTAAACAGGCACATAAAGAGGTCGATAATGAAAAGCAGAAACTCGGCAGACAGGCAATGGAGCTTATGGAGACAGAAAAGAAAGTGAAAGCACATCAGGCAAAACTTGATGATATGCTTGCTAATGAGAGTGAGCATATCAGAAAAGAGGCAGAGATCATGAGCGAGAAAACAAGAAAGCATTATGACAGGCTGTATTCAAAAAAATCCAAAGAATTAAGAGCAGGGTATCATGCAAGAGTTGCTGCCCACGAAGGTCAGCTATGGGGAACAACGATGTATGGTATCATGTTCACACTTCTGTCAGCTTTGAAGTCAGATGTGTTCCGAAATGATTTTGCAGGATTCTTTATCGGATTTGCCAACATAATATCATTCTGTTTGGAATATGCAGGTAAGGCTGGTGAATGGATGGGAAATTTCAGTAACACAATAACCCAGCCGACTGTTGCAGGGATTGTCTATTATGTTTTATATGTCATTGCGGTTGCTTTTATGTTGGGAGTTCCCTTGTTATTGTTCTATTTTGCCGGAAAGAAATTTATCAAATGGTACAAGGCAGAGATTGCTGATACCATTTCCCTATGGACAGCGTTTATTGTTCTGGCGGTGAGTGTGGTATTGGGAGAGGAATTAAATGAATTGTTTTCAATAAATCTCATTCTCTTTAATTGTCTTATCCATCTGGTATATTGTGGGTTCAGACATTATATCAGAGGGTGTAAAAAGAATCGGGGATATTATTAGATGATTGTCAATAATACCGTAAAATAGTAACGTCCATAATACAGTGTATTATGGACGTTACTAAATTCTTTACATCGCTTTCAAAATGAACATAACCTATGTGGTACAACAAAATTATAAGAGCAAACAAAAATCGTGTAGTTCTAATAGAAACGACAACAGGAAGCCCAATTTGCACTCAAGCCATGTGAAATTCCTCTTTTTTATGTCACTTTTTACTTATGGTTGACACTGCTGTGCTTTCATGACTTCCTTCGCAAGTTCTTTGCAGAATCGTATCCGGAATAACTCCTGAATATAAACGGCAAAAGTATGATAGACACTATAGCATACAGCACCATCACGAACGGAACCTGCCGGAACACAACATTTCCGATCTGGAAAATATGCGGGTGCCGCAGTTGTCTGTCAATCTCTATCAGTACATTCGGCGTAAAGCAGGACAGACTCGTAACCTCTGAAAGTGGTCTGCCGATAAATATCAGCACATGATACATGAAAAACGGTATAACAACTGCCGCTTTTAGCGTATGCATCTTTGCTGTGATAAACATCGTTACGGATGCCGATAACAGACTGGCAATATAACCGCATACCATGGTCAAAAAATAACGCTGTCCCTGTGTTATAACATAAAAACTGTAAGGAGCCGTAATCTGATATGGCGTATTAAAACCGCTCCACCCAATAATTCCAAATGAAATCAACGACAAAATACCGATTCCTGCCCAGTAAATGATCGTAGTCGTGATCACTCCTGCTGCGATTTTATTTATGACCGCTTTTGACCGTCCATATTTTGCAGTAAAGAACACAAGTTCCGCATGATTCCGGAACTCTTCATCAAAGATTCCTGCTGCCAGAAATCCAATGACGATCACCGAAATAAGGATATACATTTCTGCATGCGTTGCCATGGTATCCCACGAATCAAATGCCTTGTAAGTGACCGGAATTTGAATCTGCCCATACTGCTCCTCCAGAAACTTCTCCTGTTCCGGTGTTGTCCCGTATTCCTGTGCCATATTCTTAAGATTGTCGGTATAGGCACCATATATATGAGCAATATCTTTCTCCGCTACCCGATCCATATCTTCAAGGGCTCTAATATAATCCGGTGTGAACATTTCAGATGCAAAATATAAAATCTCCCAATACGACTGCACCGTTCTCCCATATTCCACCGCCGGATAGTCTCCCTGATACTGCTGCATCAGTTCATGATAACTTTCCGCTATTTCGGTAATCTTTTCCGGTGTCAGCTCCCCTTTCCACTTATTCTCATCCGCCGCTAGTCTGCGCCCGGCAGCAGCCCTGCTGATTCCGGTAAGCTCATTTCCATCTGTATCCGTATAGTGCACACTGTCAACCGCCATAAAACATAATATCACTATTACCAGAAGGAAGGCAGTCAGTATCACCTTCGTGGTCATTTTCAAGAAGAACTTCTTCATTTCAAATTTCAGCATCTTCATCACCTGCCTTTTCTCCAAAATAAAGCAGAAATGCATCTTCCAGTGCAGGCACTTCTCTAACTGCGTTTTCAGACGGTGGGGTCTTTGACAGAATCCGCAGTTCCACACCGCCTGATACATGCTTCACATTTCCCACCGGATATTTCTGCATATACTCATTTACTTTGTTTCCGAAAACCTTACAGTTCCATACATCTGCTTCCATTCCGGCTATCAACTCATCAGAGGTTCCGGTAAAAAAGAATTTCCCAGCCTTCATCAATATGATCTGTTCTGCAATAAATTCCACATCCGATACAATATGGGTGGAGAGCAGTACCAGACGGTCTGCCGCCAGCTCACTGATCAGATTACGGAAACGAATCCTTTCACTGGGATCAAGCCCTGCCGTCGGCTCGTCCAACACCAGGATTTTGGGATCATTCAGCATTGCCTGTGCAATTCCAACACGCCTTGCCATACCTCCGGACAGCGCTTTCATCTTGCGATCTCTATATTTTGAAAGCCCGACCATTTCTAACAGTTCTTTCAACCTTTTCTTTGCGGCAGCCGGACGAATGCCTTTGATTGACGCAATGTACATCATATAATCGGAAACGGAAAGATCCGGATAAAATCCAAAATTCTGTGGCAGATACCCCAGCAGATCACGATACCGTTCCCCAAGTTTGAAAATGTCATTTCCGTCCCATGTGATTTCTCCGGTGGTCGGACGTGTCACTGCACACAGCATTGTCATCAGTGTCGTCTTTCCTGCGCCATTTACACCCAAAAGTCCATACACGCCCGTTTCCATTGAATAAGAAACGTCATTTACCGCAAACACCTCACCATATTTTTTTGACACATTTTTAAATCTTAATTCCATCTCTCTATACCTCCCAAAATCAAATACTTCTTTCTTCCAGCTTACGTTCCATTCTGCACCGCTTTCGTGATTCCCTGTGGGAGTGCTTTGCAGAATCGTATCCCAAATAGCTCCTGTATACATACGGCAAAAGTATTAAAAATACTGCCGCATACAATACCATTACAAACGGAATCAGGCGGATAACCACATTTCCCATTTGAAAAAAAGTCATGTAATTGATTCCTTTATCAATATTTACAAGCGCACTGGTCAGAAAATAGAATACCTTTGTCATAGTGCTAAGCCGGTTCCCCATAATAAGCGGCACCCAGTACATAATAATCGGTATGAAGACTGCTATTTTTTCCGTATGCATCTTGCTAGTGATAAGCATCGTTATGGATGCCGACAAGAGGCTTGCAATATAGCCGCATACTACAATCAAAAGATAATACTGCCCCTGTGTCACAATATACATATTATAAGGATCTTCCATCTGGTACGGGGTATCATAGCCACTCACTCCCATCATTCCAAATGAGATCAGCGACAAAATTCCAATCCCCACCCAGTAAACAATGGTCGTCGTGAGTATTCCTGTTATAATTTTATTTCTTACCGCTTTTGACCGTCCGTATTTTGCAGTGAAAAACACCTGTTCTGTATGATTCCGGAACTCTTCACCCAAAATTTCCGCCGCCAGAAATCCAATGACAACAACCAAAATAAGGATATACATTTCTGCATATGTTGCCATTGTCTTCCATGAATCGTATGCCTCATAAGTAACAGGAATTTCAATCTTCCCATACTGCTCTCTCAGAAGTTTCTCCTGTTCCGGAGTTTCTCCATATTCCTTCGCCACCTTCTGCAGATTGTCAGCATAAGTATCATATATATGCTCAATGTCTTCCTCCGCCAATCGATCCAAATCTGCATGCACCACATCAGATTCTGTCTGATAGATATTCGCTGCAAAATACAGAATATCCAAATACAGCGGCTCCTCTTTTACGGATCGGTCACTCCATACGCTTTCCGAATCCGCTTTTTCCAGTTTATGATAGTTTCCCACTGCATCGGCAATTTTTTTCGGTGTCAGCCTCCCTTTCCACTTATTCTTGTCTGACGTGCGACTCCGCCCTACAGTAATCCTGCCAGTTCCGGATGCAAATTCCTCACCCGTATCGGAATAGTTCATACTGTCAACCGCCAAAAAACTTATGATCACTGATACAAGGAGCAGGACAGCCAGTATCAGTTTATTTGTCATTTTGGAAAAGAACTTCTTCAACTCACATTTCAACATCATCCTAAACCTCCCATACCATTTCACAATCCGATAGTGATTTTCGGATACAAAAGAGCAAATATACAAAGGATAACAGAATCAGTCCGATCCAGACCACTCCTGCAACCCTGCCATAAACATTATCCTTTGCCACCACTGCCAGCCAGATCACGCTCCATATCCCACACAGGACGAATGTCACATATTCCATTCCTTTCCGCCTGCTGCAAAGCAGCCGAAAGCAGATAGAACAGGACACAAGAAACGGAATCAGAAAATCAACTGCCAATCGGTATGTCGCGATACGGACGGTATACAGTGTGATCGCGAAAAACACGCTGACCATAACCATGTCCACAGCCGCAAATAGTAAAATTCTTGCGGCACAGATGTCCCTCAGGGAATAATAGGATGCTTTTTCCACCGCAATCGAAGAATATCTGCGGTTCTTCCATATCTCCGGAATGATCAGTATTGCAAATACTGCGGCAAGGCTCCCGATCATCCGTTCCACATTTCCTTCCATTCCGTTATCCCATAGCAGATACCAGAGAAACAGCAGTACACACCCCTGCAGCAGCCACCATTTTTTTTCAATATACCGGTTCTGTTCATAAAGAAATTCAAAATAGGATATCCTGTCATTTCCCCTCTCTGCCATCACAGCCTCACACTGTTCGACCACCTTTTGAACCGAAGTTTCCCGGACATATTGAGTCTGTATCAATTTCTTATACTCCCTGATCTTTTTTTGATATTGTGCCATTTTTCTTCACCTCCGCACTAATTTTTATATTTTGATATTTGTTCCAAATACTCCTCTAAGCAGAGTCCCTGAGAATATATTTCCATTGCCGCCTGCTCACCCACATACCTGTAATGCCATGGTTCATATATTGTACCTGTTATTTCTGTTTTGTCTGCTGGATAACGATTTATGAAACCATATTTATAGCTGTTTTCTGCAAGCCATTTGTACACTGTTTCACCAGAACTGATTGAGGTGTCAGCGTTGATATCAACTGAAATACCAAGCTGATGTTCGCTTGTTCCAGGAACAGCCACCCACTGCTTTGCAAGTTTCTTCGCCTCATATCTTGAGTGTCCATCATTTTCATATTCCCGGATTTTTTCATCCAATATTTCCCTCTGCTCACTTTCTGTCCGATACCCATCCGCAACAAATAACCCCAGCCCGGAAGCCCGTGCATCATTAAACATTTCCTGTAGCTTCGGATAAATTCTGGAATCCACTTTTTCCCCATTCGTTAACTCTGTAAGTTCCACTTCCCAATCATCCGGAATTGAATGTTTCCTGTTTACAAGAATCAGATTCCACCCCATCGAAACATCCGCATCCTTTGGCACAATTTGTTCCATGCAGACCACAGTCACAGAACAAAGCACAATCCCTAAAACAATCGGCAAAATGGAACGTTTTCGTTTGTGCTTCCTCATTTTATTCCTCCTCGTACATCAATTTTTCATTAGTCATCTGAAGTAAACAAATTAAAAGCGACTATTACTTTATGCCATCTCCAGATTTACCCCTTCAAAATATATAACAACTCAGAGGAGCAAAAGGATAGGCTGCTAACAAAAAAAGAGTTTTGTAATCGCAAAGTCACGCCACTACCCATCAGCAAATTAAACCTTCCAATATTCCGACATTATTTTTCTTGCTTCCCGTATACGATATTTTACAAGTGGTTTGCTGATCTTTAATACATCCGCTATCTCACTCTGCTTTAATTGCTGAAAGAAATATAAAATAGCTGTTTCTTTCAAAATCTCCGGAAGTCCGTCCACAGCCTGTTCGATATCCAGTCTAAATTCAATATCGTTAATGTTTTCTTCCAATATCTCCGGCATATCGTCCAAAAGTATTTCTTTTTTCCTTTTGTAATAATTTTTAAGACAATTTCCAGCAATACAGTATAGATAGTTCTTCATCTTTCCTTTCTCTGTATAGGAATTTAAAGTTTTAAAAAATCGCAGAAATGTTTCCTGAGTTATATCCTCTGCACAATACGGATCATGAATATGTAAAAAGCAATATTGGTATATATCCGAATAGTATTTTTTTACAAATTCATCTCCTGCCTTACTATTTCCGTTCTTTATTTTCTCTACCAGTAGAAAGTCCAAATTCATTGATAATTTCCTTCCCGATGTATGAGTGTTACACTCTTTTTAATAACTGTCTATATATAATAACAACTGACACAGCCAAAAGGATAGTCAAAAATATAATTTCTTGATTTTTATTTTTCCAATACTGGTAGCATTCAGACTTTATCCAGCTCCTATCGGTTTAAGCTGCTCAAATTTGACGATTGCGAAGAAGAAAGAAGGCAACAGAGGTTTTAAACAAATCATCAGAAAATAGTAAGAAACTCTTAATATAATTATAAATAAAGGTGTGGTAAGATTAGAAACAATATTAGTGAATTGGGAGGACATAGAAATGGTGAAGTTATTTTTATTATCTATTGGAATAGCATGCTTTTCGTCAATGATTTATATTATACCTGTTGTAATTATTTTACAGTATGCTTTATTTAAACAATGCAGCTTAGGTAAGATGTTTATGGTTTTTGTATTTGCAGTTTATTTGATGGCTGTTTTTTCTGTGGTAGGTATTCCGACAATCTATGAGATGAAAGTTGATTTTACGTTCAATTTAATACCATTGATTGATATTTTCAATAGTCCATCTGCATATATCAGAAACACAATACTCAATATCATTCTATTTATGCCATTGGGTTTTTTGTTACCTGTCATTTGGAAAGATTATCGCTCAATAAAGAAAACTGTACTTATGGGATTGGCAATATCAGTCCTTATTGAATTGTTACAGATATTTTCATATAGGCTTACTGATGTTGATGATTTGATAACGAATACATTGGGAACATTTTTAGGATATTATTGCGGAAAAAGGTTTTCATTCGAACTGCCATTAAAAATATTGAGAAAAGCTGAAAACGCATCTAAGAAATGGGAACCTGTTATTATTTTAATAGCCACTTTTTTGATTGCTGTTTTCTTTCAACCTCTTGTGTCAAATAAAATATGGGATATTGTATTATCAAGTTCCTTATGGGAAAGTCTACAATAGAATTTTTACATTGAAATAATCCCAAAAGGAATTAAGAGCAGACTACAAATAATATAGGCTCGCCCTAAGAAGCGAGCCTTATTTACTGTCATTTTAAATTTCATCATTGCTACTGAAGGTATTGCTTCATAGTATTTTTTTAGTTCTAAAGTATGCATTGCGTATTTTTATGTATTTAACTCAATAGGATAATTTACTGTAGGTATATCCATGTTTCAAGAATACGGCAAAACAAATATATTATCCTGTACCCATACCCAATCAGCCATTTCGTTATTCAGTACCAATCGTGCATATTCTAACGGATCATCAATAGCAAGTGCATTAAGTGCACATTGCGAGTTGGGTGTGGTATTAAGACCGTCCTCTGCCGTGTTACAATCAATTCGCATAATGTATCCCTCATAAAAGTTCACATCTATACAGTTATATTGTGCATTGTAGGTTGCATATATCAATCTCATTTTTATCCGTCCTTTCTCCATACTCATCGTATAGCAGTCATTATTGTGTGCTTTTCAGTGAGCATATCTTTAATTCCGACCATCAAATTATATTGTGTTATTTGATGTTATCGTATTTTCTTTCCCTTGTTTTTTCCCTTGTGAGAGTTCGGAAAAGACCTTGAACGGATATAATATCGAGCAACATAAAACGGTGAGTTGTTGTCAATAAATTTAGTGTTTTCAAGGGTTGTAGAGGAATTCTATAATACCTTGTAACTGTTAAAAATATCTGTTAAAATAGGGACATTAGAATCGTGGTTTGCAGAGGTTAGAACAATGATAAGACTAAAATACGGCAACACGAATACGTTTTTTGTTCAGGGCGGTAATGGCGGTCTGCTGTTTGACACGGACTATGTCGGAACATTGCCTGCCTTCTATAAGGCGATAAAGCAGAATTGTATTGCTGTAAAAGACATCGAGTATGTTTTGGCTTCGCACTATCACCCGGATCACATGGGACTTATAAGTGAGCTAATGAAGCAGGGCGTGAAACTACTTGTGGTAGATGTGCAAAAAGACTTCATCCATTATTCGGACGACATTTTTGCAAGAGACAAGATTTCTTATTCGCCAATCGATGAAACGTTGGCGACTGTTATCTCCTGTAAAAAGAGCAGAGATTTCCTGTCTCACATAGGTATTAACGGCGAAATCATCCACACGCCAAGTCATTGTGATGACAGCATTTCTCTTATTTTGGATGATGGTGATTGTTTTGTCGGAGACCTTGAACCATTTGAGTATCTTGGAGCCTATACGGAGAATGCACCGTTAATGAGCGACTGGGAGCACATTCGATCCTTTAACCCCAAGCGAGTATTCTACGCACATGTACCTGAAAAGGTATTGTTCTGATACATTTTGTCAAGGGGTTGTGTGGAATTTTTCATTTTCCGAAAAATGCCCATTTTCTGCGGTTTGCAGGCAATCGTTGATGATGAGCCGCCGAACTTTTTTTTCAAAAGTTTCTTCGGAATTTTGGTCAAAATGCACCCTGACCGTATAGGTGGTGTTGCCGATTTTCTTTCTGAATGTCGGTACGGTTTCCCGCATATTCTTTTCCTCTGATTGCACTGCACTCCTGTCAAGACTTGTGGGGACTCTGCCCTCCTGCTCCATTTTCTTTCCGATTTCTTTTTCCATTCCTTTCCTCCGTTTCTGAATGTCTTTTCATGATTGCCAATAAAACAAACGGGAGCGGTAAACCTGTTTCAGATTTCCTGCTCCCCATGCCTGTGTTTCCTTTGCTGTTCTTTCTGCTGTTGCTGTTTCCGCTGTTCTTCCCGCCTCCGTATCTCCTCCTGATTTTGTTTCAGGGCTTCCATGACGGAAGATTTCTCCTGCTCCTTTTTCCCGCCCGTTACGGTGTCCGTCCCCGCCCGTGCGGGTGCTTTCGGTTGTGGCTTTTCACTTCTGCCTGCTCCTGACTGTGCGCCACATTTCTTTAAGCCCTCGTCAACCGCCCTGCGTATCTCTTTTAATGTCTTGATTTCCGTGTCAAGCTGTTCCCGTCCCGCATTGGAAAGGGAAGTGGCGATTTCTTCCGAAAGTCTGTCTGCCCGCTGTTGCCATTTCGCCCCGATTTCGTCCATGCTGTCCATTCGGTTCAGAGTGCTTTCGGGGATAACCTTTAACAGTTCCCTCCTTGCCCGCTGGTACATATTCAGTTCCTTTCGGTGTTCCTCCTGATACGCTGCTTTCCTCGCCTTAAAGAAAATCCTCTGCGAAGCCTCAAAGACAGGACGGTACTTCTGATAGTCCGCAAGCAGTTTCAGATTGGCTTGTATCTTCTTCCGCTCCTCGTCCTTTGGTCTGACACTTTCCTCAATCTCCGCCGCTTTCCTCTTCCTGTCTGCAATCCGCTTCTCCAAGTCCTCCGCTGTAATGATTTTATGCTCCATGAGGTAATTGCAGAGATGGACACGTCTTTTCAGGTTGGTGTTCTTCGCCTTTACTGTCCCCCGCTCATACGTTTCCGCCACTCTGTTGCGCTCGTCAAAATACTCGTTCACAAAATCCACAATGGCGGGGATATTCTTTTGCGCTGTCCTCTGTGGTGTATTTTTATCCGCTTTCTGTGCCGCCTTTCGTTCCTCTGCCTGAATTTCCTCCTGAATCTCCCCTTTAATCTTCACTATCCATTCAGATAATTCGCTCAATGCGGTGCGGATATTTTGCAGAGCGGAATATGTCCTCTTTACCCATTTATTCCATGCGCCTTTGTCCGTCTGTATGCCTTTCTGCTCCATGTGCCTGACCGCTGTACCCTCATGCACCTGTGGGATAAGGTCTAACCCCTGCTCTGCATAAGAGCGGTGATCCACCCTGCATGATAATCCCTTTTCCGCAAACTTCGCATTGACAAGCGCCGCCCAATTCTCCCGCCACTCCTCCAATGTCTCAGGCTTGCCCCAATCCGTTGTAGGTATGGAATTGAAAACATATCGCCCCGCCTTGTTCCTGATACGCTCTCCGTTCTCGTCAAGGACATAGCTGCGGCGTTCCTTGTCATCCCACTCCCCGTTTTCTTTTAACGGACGGACAGGAACTAACACATGGAAGTGCGGATTTGGGATACCTCCGTCCTTGTCGGGATTGTGTACCGCCCAATCACACACCATGCCCCTTGCAACAAAATTGGTTTGAATAAACTCCCTCGCAAGCGCAATGTTTTCCTCCATGCTCAACTCATTCTGCAGGGCAATATCGAAGCTGTAAGCAAGCTGCGCTCTCGGATGTTTTTCCTTGTACTCCACTTCTGTCCAAAGCGTCCGCCTGTCCGCATAGCGTTCGGGGGCATGGACCGGCAGGGAAATTTCCGACATCACCACGCCGCCCTTTTTGGTGTAGTCCTGTGTCTCCCCGTAAAAATCATCGTAGAGTTTCGTTCCTGATCGGTACGCTGCTGCAGCAATTGCGCTGTAGCCCTTTCCCCTCCCTAGCCTGTCCACATGGAAATGATAAAGTGCCATTTGCTACACCCCTCCGCCAAGTATGTTTTTAATCTGCTCCGAAACCATGCCCCGAAAATCCTTTTTGCCCATGAGGTTGAGGAACAGATTGAAAAATTCTTCCTCGCTCATATCTTTTGTTTCGGGAAAGAAATGCTCTATCGTTCCGCCCTTGTTTGCAAGGCGGTGTGTGCGGGCATTCCTTTCATTTTTCTTCTGCTTTTCCTCCATGTAGGACAGGGTACTTTCCAAACGCATTTGCCTGTGCCTCGCCTGCATTTCTTTTTTCTTTGCGTGTTCTAATTCCTCTTTCAATTTCTGAATGTCTGTCATGATTTTTTGTTCCCTCCGTTTCGATTGATAAACAAAAAAAGACCGACTATCTTTTTGCGTTTGATAATCGGTCGAAGCTGATACGATATGAATGATATGCAATTACTGAATATGAAAGCTGTGCCATACTTGGCGGACAGCCAAACGGGAGATAGCCGCCGAAGGCGGCGCAAGAGGGCAGCGCCCTCTTGTTCGGTGCGAAGCACCGTACCCCGTAGGGCGCACTCATACATTCCCGCAAGGGAATGTATAGAAGTGCGCTCTTACCCTTGGTAAGAGATATTGAAAAGCCTGATTTTATATGCTTTACAACAGCAGGGCAAAAAGAAAAGCATTTAAGATTTTGCTCCTAAATGCTCTCTGTCAAATGTGCATATTTAATTGCGTTCTCCCTTACAAACAGGAAGTTATTGATTCCCCAAAAGATATTTTTTGTACTCTTTTACCACTTCTCTATCATTGAGTTTTTGATACAATAATAATTCTTCTTCGTTTGATAAAAACTCCCTTATATATACATTAAGGTTCAAATTAGGAAATACTGCATATTCCTTTGACTGCTTAACTTTTATCAATACATTAACGCAGATGGCTATAATTTTGTCCCTATGCTCGCCTATTGTTTCCTCTTGTAGCAAGGAATCGTCCGAAGCCCATTTCTTTATATCATTGTAATAGTGGCATAGTTGATCGGACAAATCCTTGATTATTTCAGCATCTTCCCATTCTTCTTCGCAATATTTATAGTAAAAATAATTCTGTGTATCATTTCCAACTGTTTCTTCTAAATGACTTTTTGAATTTTCTACCACGGCAATATAAGGTGTAAAATCAGGCTCATACTTGACGGAAAAAGCATATATATCATTACCGCTATGTTTTAGCATAATTCTACATATTTCTTTATATAATGCATTTTCAAAATCATCATATTTAAATTTGGGCTTTGCCATTCTTTTTATTATGTTCATTCTTTCCCCCACAAATACCGATTTACGAAACAACAGCATTTTGTCTGCGATAAGCATCATTATCTTTCTCAGACAATTCCATCTCAATTTGTCTTAACTGAATTTGAAGTGCTGCCTTTCGTGTGTCATCTTCCGTTGCACGAATTTGCTGCTCAATTTTCTGTTTCTTTTCTTTTAATCGCTCTATTTCTTTATCCACCCTGTCAGTATTGGTTGTTGTGGAATTAGTCTTGCTCTCATCGTTTTCTGAAACGGTTGTTTTGGGTGTTATATTAGAATAGGGATTTACTGATGAAACGTTTTGAATGTTCATAACTATACCTTGTATGATGTTTTTAGAAGCTAAAACACCTACGTTCCTTTCTTTTTAATATCGTGGTTCAATACATTCAGATACTGTGTACTTTTGATTCGCTACCTGTAGCCTTGACTACTCGAAGGAGTGTATTGCCGCTAACTG
>JAFVAA010000638.1 GCA_017476305.1 Lachnospiraceae bacterium | reverse complement strand
CCGGCAAAATTCATCGTCAAAAGGTCTCCCTCTGCTGAATCCGCATTTCCTTTATTTTCTACCGTTACATCCGCATAGAAATTCGCATCTGCTCCCTGATAGTACCTTGCATTTATGATGTGATACTGTGCTTTCTTTTCGAACACTTCACTTTCTGCAGTACCGCAAATTCCATCTATATCTGCTTCCTTCACCTCTACTAACACATGGCTTCCCACGGTATCCTCTGCCGCCTGCCAGGTAAAGGAATAGTTCACCCAGTCAGCCGGAGCCAGTCCTTCTTTAAAGGTATAAGTAGTTAAATGCTTTTTCTCATTTCCCTTCACTTCATAGATATCTGCAGTAAATCCATTTTTCGATGCGGTAAGTCCACGGTTGGTAAAGCGCATACTCACCGTAATATCCTCTCCTGCAGCCGGTGTCGTATCACTTACTTCCATATCTGCTACGCCAATGGAACCAACTGCCTTCATACGGGATGCCTTTAACTTCATGTTCGTCGTCTTTACATTACTAAACCGAACCCTGCCCTCGTTTTCACCGGTTCCAATTTCCTTATCCGCAGTCAGGTCATAGTTATTATAGACTAAAAGCATTTCTCCACCCTTCGTCAGTGCCAGTGCCGGTTCATCACAGTAAGAGCCGGTATGCGTCAGACGGTTCGCTGGAGCCCATCTTTTTAGTGAAGTAATTTCAACCCCCTCATCATCCCGGACTACCGCAGAATCCACCATCGCCGTAGCAAAGATTTCCTGCGAAGTCATGGTCTGTCCATCTGCTAACTCATCTGTCGCATTGGCAATCCATACGATGTATAGGTTGTCCTTTTCATCCACTGCGGTCTGATATGCCGAAAAGCTGTTATTTTCTGTTTCGCTTTCGGATAACGCATCTACAGTAAATGCATGGAACGCATATGCATAGCCACCGGTTTCTGAGGTGTCATATTCTTCTGTATCATCGGATGTCTGTGAACTTCCTGTATCTTCTGCCGCCTGGCTGCCATCGTCTGCTGCCTCATAAAGCAATACACCATCTGTCAAAAGGTCTTTCTCTACTTCGATGTTTCCGGATGAGGTATCTAAGCCCTCCTTTACCAGATCCGTCAGGTTAAAGTAAGAAAGTCCGCCATCTCTCTTCCAGAACACATAGCTTTCCGTCTTTCCTGCCCGTCTCACGATCTGTGGCATGGAATCTGATACACTGTCCTTTGTGACACGGATCGGAGAGGAGCTCTTTCTCGTCGCATGCTCATAGAACTGGATGTAAAGATCCCTGTCCTCATCGGTCTCCGCATTATTATCCCAGTCAATCGTATAGGCAAATACTGCGTAGCCCTGACTGGAAAATGCCGTAAAATCTGCAATCAGCGGATCTGCCTTGGAAATCGCCCCATCCACGAGCACGGACTGTAAAAATCTCTGTCCTCCTGCCTGCTTAATCAGTTCTTTATAAGCATCCGGAGCATCTGCATATCTTCCCATGTTTTCACCGGATTTTACATCGTCTGTCACCCATTCCCCTTTTTCGTTATCATAGATACGGAATACGATCGCAGAGTAAGTCTCCCCACTTGTGTTCATCGGATTTGCAAGGTCGGTCGGTGATTTTAACTTCGCATTTTTATCATAACCGGTCTTGACATAGTAGATGCAGTAGCTTCCACTCGTCTCATCATAGGCAATCTTCGGATTCGCATCAAAGAACTGTGTCTCACCGCCCAGCGGATAGCTCTCATCATCCGTCAGCCGCACGATCGTACTCTGATCGATTGCTCCACCGGCAGTCAAGGTCGTTTTCGGCACACGCACGGTATAGATCTCCTGCTTTAAGAGATATTTCGCCAGATTGCCGTCTCCCTCTTTCCAGCCGTCCTTTCCGCTCATTTCGGTACCGTCCGGACTTGAAATCCAGGTAAAGATCACATCTTTCCCGGCATCACATACATCGGGCTGGAAATCTGCCGTTTTATCTGTCTGTATCTTTACCGGCTCAGTCACAAATTCCCCATTCTTATATACGACATAGGAAAGCGAAGTAAACTCAGCATCACTTTTGGTATCATCATTCTGTAAAAATACCATCAGTGTACCGTCATCTCCCATATCCAAAAGCTTCGTATCTGGATGGTCATAGTCATTTTTAAGGAGCGTAGAGCTTTCTTCCTCAAAGCTTGCCCGAAGCCTCTGTATCTGCTTCATCGCAGCACTGCCGCTGTTTTCTATGTCGCTTGCAGGATACATCATGGTCGGAGAAAGTTCTTTTACCTGACCGGACCACTTTGCTGCCTTCGTCCGCTCTTTCAGTGCATAAGCAGCAGTCGCTTCCTCTGTAAAATCCTTTGCTTTTTTCACAGGATTTGCAAGCGTTTCATTCTGCTCTGGCGGAAAGAGTGCATCGATTTCTTCTTCTGTCATCCCATCAAACTGTTCAATCTGTTTTAACAGTCCCCAGTTCTCATCTGCCGGGCACCAGGAAGCAATCTGTATCGTACCGATCAGAATATCCACTTCCATATAGAAAGTCACCGTGACATTTTCACCGGTCTCGTCAAAGTAGTCCTTTGCTACATGGAGCGTCGGATACCACAGTACCTCCGCGCTCACCGACATGCCGCCACGCACGCCCAGCACACCGCACAGGCCGATTCCTGCGTACACCTGTACCGTTGCCCCGACATCGAGCTGATAATTGTACTCCAGGTCCTTCGTCACATTATGGGAGGACATCAGATACTCATCCGGTGCCGTCTGATGTCCGGTCTTCGGGTTATAGCCTGTAAAGGTATTCATGAAGGAAAGCTCACCGGATACCCCGAAGTAGCAAGGAATATATACGACCGGAATGATCGCATACCAGTTCACGGCAAACTTTGCAGAGGCTCCCAGGTAAATACCGCCACCCTGCAGCACGTAGGAAGTGCTCTTTACTGCACCAGTCTCCTCATCATACTCTGCCACTTTGCCAAAATCCATGTAAAAACCGATTGCAGGGAAAACACCCCACTGCTTCGCTCCGAGTGAAGCAGCTTTTTTTGCCAGCGCATCACTGCTAAGGGAACTGTTTCCACTCAGCGCACTCTTCGCCTTATTGTAGTTTCCTTTGATTTGTTTTAGTTTATTGACTTTTTTCCCGATGGCACCTTTCTGCGTACCGTCCCAGGTCATGCCGTTCGGATTGTCGTCCTTATCATAAGCAAACTTCTCGGCAAATTTCTCCGGATCCAGTCCTGCCTGAATACGCTGCCCTACTGCATTTCCATTTTCATCCTTTAAGGTCTCTAAAGAAACCTTTACCGGTCCTAACTTAAAGTTGGCATCGAGTGAATTACAGAGAGGAATGTTATCCATCCCCGGCATATCGTCAAAATCCATCGTCTGCACGATTGGTTCTGCAGGCTCACCGGTCTTCGTAAGCATGAAACCGGTATTGACCATTTCATAAGTGGTCTCCTCCAGTTTTTTCCTGACGTCATCCGGCATATCATTGTCAGACAGGAGTTCCTGCTTTTTATCCGTGGTCATGCGCAGAAACAAAAGATCCCCTTCTTCATAGGAGGAAACATCATACCCTTCCTTGTCAAATGTGACCGTCAGCGTATAGTCCCCTGCACTGCTTAAATCCTCGGCCATCTCATAGGACGTTTTCTCTGCATAGGTCGTTCTATCAATGACTAAAAGCTCCACTTTTTTGATATGTTCATTTGCTGCCGCACTGCTCACACCCCGCACGCGTGCCTTTATGGTACTCGGTATGCCGTTCATGTGCATATAGCTCGTAGAAAGCCCGTCATTTGTCACTTCTACACGGTCAAAAACATAAGCAGAAGAACTTGATGTATTGACCGGAATCACGAGCTGCCCAAGCTGTGTCGTTCCGTTATAGTTCAGGTTTACCACATGTCCCCCACTGTTCGCATTTACAGTGGCAGTTGCCTGTACATACAGATAGTTTTGTTTATTAAGAGAATCAAAGCTCTGTTTAACAAGCTTCATGGAATTGTCATACACCATTGCACTGTCCGGAAGGACAAAGCTTCCCGTCTCTACCGTTCCATCCTCATCCGAAACACCGGAAGCGCTTCCACAGAAAAGCACGCCGCCCGCTACCGGCAGTACGGGATCCACAGAAAAGCTGCTTCCCACAGAACGGTTCTCATAGTAGAGCGAACCGGACAGCTTCGTCGTCTTTCCAGAGGTATCTCCGGCATAGAGCCAGATGATATTACTTCCATAT
>JAFVAA010000637.1 GCA_017476305.1 Lachnospiraceae bacterium | reverse complement strand
TTTCCCGTTGAGGATGGAAATGTTGCCTACCGCAAAACTGTCTCCGATCACGATGCTCCCAAGCCCGCGAATGCTGCTGCCCTCACGCTCAAAAGGATATACCCTCACCGAAAAGTCTAGCTCCCCGTCTTTTGGTTCGCCCACCGTATAACGCTTTGTGCCCTCGTTTATCAGATTGTCATACGCCGCAAGGATATTTCCGTACAGTTCTTCCCGGAAGTCCTTCGTGACCGGATTGCAGATGTCGGCTAGTCATAATTAAAAATAACAGGTGTTTTTAGTTGATACACCAAGACACATAAAAGAAAATAGCACCTAAAATAGCGAAGATACGCTTCTGTGTCTGGTATCCGGAACAGACCATAACAGCTATGATCCGTTCCCTGCAGAATGGTAAGTCATTCAATCTTACCGATAAAACGATAATAAATTTCTATTTCCTGCTCCTTTGTACCGTCCTCATTCTTTACTGCATGATGGACAAGTATCTTCTCAATCAGAGCATTTACAAGCGGTGCTGTCAGTTCTGTCGGTTCAGCGTATTCCTTGATAAGCGAAACCCATTTCTCCGCATCCTCCTTGTTCTGTTTCTCATTCTCAAGTTTCTTCCTCAAAGAAGTAATCTTTTCTTCAAGTTCCGTCTGCTCCTTCTGGTATTTTTCTGACAGCATCTGAAAATTATACTCGGTGATCCGTTCCGAAACAAAGTCCTCATACATCCTGGTGAACAGAGAATCTATCTCGGCTTTCCTTTTCTCGGCTTTCTTTAATTCCTTCTCCTGTTTCTTCCGGTTCGCTCCATTCTCCCGGTCACTCGCACTCAGCAGCTTTTTCAACAGTTTTTCTTCATCTGCCTGAGCCACCTCCGCCCAATACCGTATCCGTGACAGCACATAAGCACAAAGCACATCATACCGAATATAGTGGCTCGGACACGATTCCTTTCCCCTTTCCACATACTTTGAGCAATGATAATAACTCACATTTCTCCGCTTATTCGTGGTAAAGGAGAGCGTCCACCCACAATCCGGGCATCGCATAAGCCCTGCAAAAACTGATACAGTCCCATCTTTTCTTTCCCGTCGTCTCGACTTGATCATCTGCTGGACGGTTTCAAAGTCCTCCTTTGAAATGATCGGCTCCTGTGTGCCCTTAATGCGGAGGATCGTATCCTCATTCCCCCGCACCATCCTCTTATTCTTATAGGAAAGCGTAGTCCGGCGGTAGTGTATCGTATTCCCGATATATGTCTCATCCTTCAGGATAGCCTTTACGGAACAGAGCGGCCATTCATAAGCCTTCTCCTCCGGGGCATCCTCATATACATGAGCATATTTCCCATGTCTCTGATACTGGAGCTAGCCCGGTGTCGGAATCTTTTCAGCAATAAGGATCTTCCTGATCCGGTTCGCCCCAAGTCCTGAGAGTGCAAGCGAGAATATCTTTTCCACGATCCACTTCGTTTCTTCATCCACCATCAGCTTGTTTTTAATATCCGGATGCCTTTTATACCCGATAGGTGCATAGGAAAATGTCCTTTCTCCTGCCCTGAACTTCGCATTCAGCGAATTTTTGACTTTCCGGCTCTTGTCCTTTGCGAACCACTCATTAAACAGGATCTTGAACGGAACGAAGTCACTCAATCCCTAATCCGTATCTTCCCCATCCGAAACAGCGATATACCGTACCTTCTTATCCACAAAGAAAAATTCCAGATAATAGTCCATCATCACGTGCTCCCTGCCGAATCTCGACAAATCTTTCGTAATCACGCAATTCACCCTGCCGGATTCTATGTC
>JAFVAA010000636.1 GCA_017476305.1 Lachnospiraceae bacterium | reverse complement strand
GATTATGTATGATAGCAATATCATTGAGGATATTGTAAATCCCATTCATAACAGATATAGTGTATCGCTTGTCCATGAGGTAGACGGGACACTTTTAAAAGAAGCATGGGAGAGGACGAAGAGGGTCTATCCTGTGATTGATTCGGTCTTAGGTTATGATCAGGATGATACCTCTGTCTATATGGACCCGAAGAATGCCGGAAAATTCGATAAGGATCATATTTATCTGATAAAGCCGGATGGCGGGGTGAACGAACCTGTAAAGACCAAAGTTCCTGTTTCACCGGGAACGGACGCAGTGGGGGGCAGGCTTCTTGCCATCAGCTATTATGAAAGGACCATTACGATCGGTATGTATCATCGTCTGGTGGATGGTGCCGGTCTGAATATGGTATTTAGTACACTTCTGTATTCCTATCTGGCTCTTTATACCGGACATGAGGATGAAAAGCCGCCCGTGGAGCTTATCGAGGGAAGAACGATAGAAGAATATTATATAAGTGATACGCCGGAATTTATTTTTTCCAAAGAGTATACACCTGTACCGCTTTATTCGCTGCCTTTAGGCTGCAAGGGCTTCTATGATGAAGATATGGTGAATGATGGGGATCATGTATACCTTGGGAAAATAGCGTTCTCTGCACCTGAATTTATAAAATGCTGTAAGGAAAATGGTGCAAATCCGTCCGCAATGATCTGTGCGCTTCTTGCAAAAGCAGCTTATGCTTTGAATCCGGATGAGAAAGAAGATATTGTTTTCGGTCTGTCTGTATCGGTAAAGAAGCTGTTAGGGATAGAAAAGTCCATCGCAAATGCTGTGGGTATAGCGATGGCATATACTACCCGTGATGATATTTTAAATAAATCACTGAAAGAGGTCGCAGGGAAGATCAGGGCAGATGTGGATTCGCAGAGGACACTTGACAGTTATTTATCTCACTATCATGTGTTCCAGACCTATAAGCAGGTATTTAATTTTAAATTCAGAACAGTTACCTACTTAGGTTCGGTCAATGTTGGTGATAATACAGCACACATTGTTGATGCTGCCCTCGGAACCTGTGGGAACAGCAATCTTTTCCTGATGCAGCTTGGCGACAGGTTCATCCTGTCTCTTCAGTACGGCAAGGCAACAGATAAGTATCTGAATGAATTTGACAGGATATTGAAAGAACTTGGAATCTCATCGGAGATCACGCATCCGGCATACTTTATTCCTTATGATGTAAAAGAGCCTGTCAATTAATAACTTTCTCGTTTTTGCGAGCAACAATGCCTTAAATGAAGGCATTGCAGCTCGCAAAATCGGAAAGTTAATAATGACAGATTCCTAAGGAAGCTGTTTTATAGGATAAACAATCAAAAAAGCGATGAAAAGGTGAAATGAATATGGAAAAAAATAATATACTTGTAGATCTGGGGAAGATTTCCGGGACGATGCTCGAAACGGATCTGAAAAACCCCGTACAGATCAGATATCAGGCAGTTCTTGACCATGATATTGATGATCATATGATAAAAGAAGCGTGGGAAAGAACGAAAAGGGTATATCCACTGATTGATGCGGTCTTAGCTTATGAACACCTTGAACACGGAATGTTTCCGGACATAGAGACGGTTCAGAAATACGGTGACGATCATCTGTATCTGGTTCAGGCGGATGGCGGAGTCAATCACCCGGTAAAGACCAGGGTGCCGGTTCGACCGGGAACGGATGCGGTGGGCAGACGTCTGATTTGTATTAGTTACTTTGAAAGGACGGTTACGATCAGTACCTTTCATATACTGACGGATGGCAGTGGGATCAGCATGATCTTTTCTACGTTCCTCTACTCTTATCTTGCACTTTATACAGGACATGAGGATGCACAGCCGCCTGTCGAACTGCGGGAAGGCAGAAGTATTAAGGAGTATTACAATGCCAGGTTTTTGGATACCGTATTTTCAGCAGAGTATACACCGACTCCCATCTACACACTTCCGTTTGGGTGCAGGGGATTTTTTGATGAAGACATGGTAAATGATGAGAATATCTATGTTGGCAGTCTTCATGTATCGGCAGAGGATTTGATCCGCTGCTGTAAGGAAAATGGTGCCAATCCGTCTTCTTTGCTCTGTGCACTTTCCGCAAAAGCGGCGTATCGTATCAATGCCGGGAAAAAGGATGATGTGGTAGTATCCCTTACCATGGCGTTAAAGAAGATGTTTGGATTAGAGGAAACGATTTCAAATGCAGTGAGGCTGTCGCTTTCCTATGCGTCTTATGATGATGTAATGAATAAACCGATCTCTGCAGCAGCTCAGAAAATACGCAAAGATATGGATTTACAGAGGTCAAAAGATTATATCGTATCCTTTTGCAGGCTATTTGAAACCTACCAGTATATACCGCAGGTCAGGCCGCGGGTGGTGACCTATATCGGGAATTTTGATATCGGTGATAATACGAAACATATTGTAGATTTTAATATGGAGACCGAAGGACATTTTGTGGTCTACACGATTCAATTAAGGGATCAGTTCGTTTTTGTTGTTCAGTATGGTAAGGCGACGGAAAAATATTTAAATGAGTTCGACCGTCTTTTCAAGGAGATGGGTATCCGCTCGGAAATATCATCCCCGGTGCATACTGTTTTAAAAGATGTCCGGGAAGCTGTCTTATAGGAGGATTATTATGAAAAAAATAGTTTCCTACATGAAGGGTCTGGAATGGTTATATTTTATGATCTTTCTTATCCTTGTTTATGTACAGGTGTTCCTGTCACTGAAAGTACCAGAATATATGACAAGTATTACGGATACTATCCAGCAGGGCATAGACTCTCCTACAGTGCTGGTATCTCTGGCAGTACAGATGCTTTTGTGTACGTTGGCTTCCGTAGTCTGCGCTGTGGTTTCCGGTTACTGTCTTTCCTATGCCGTAGCAACGGTGATTACGCGGATGCGTGGGGATTTATTTCGCAAGATCATGTCCTTTCATCTTGCCGAGATGAAACAGTTTTCCACTTCCAGCCTGATCACCAGATGTACCAGCGATATGGAGCAGGTACGGATGTTTATCAGTTCAGGAATGCAGGCTCTGGTGCAGTGCCCACTGACTGTCATCATAGCCGTTTCTAAAATGCAGGGCTATGAAATGTGGACAAATGCTGTGGTGGTATCGACGGTGTTTCTCGCTGTGGCGACAGCTATTCTGTTCGGCTTTTCCATAAAGAAGACGGCGAAACTGCAGAAGATGATCGACCATATTAACAGGCTGACCAAGGAGCATCTTTCCGGTATGCGTGTCGTACATGCATATAATGGATATGATCTGCAGAAGGAACAGTTCGATAGAATGAATGATGATCTGACGAAAACAGGGATTTCTGCACTCCGTTTTACCGGTTCCATATCACCGTTTTTCGGACTCAGCATGAATGGACTGACACTTGCCATTTACACGTTTGGAAGTTATATGATTTACGAGCTTTCCGATGTGGCAAAAAAGCAGGAAATATTTTCTAAGATGGTGGTATTTGCTTCGTATGCTTTACAGGCATTTTCCGCTTTTGCCATGATCATTATGATCATTACCATGATGCCGCGTCTGGTGATCTCACTGAACCGGATCAGTGAAGTTCTGGATACCAGACCTGTAGTAAGGGATGGAATGGCAACTTCCGGAGCCATGACTTCTTTCGGAAGCTTAGAGTTTCGGAATGTTTCCTTTGCCTATCCGGGTTCCGGTGAATATGCTCTTTCTGATATCTCATTTAAGATTGAGCCGGGGCAGACATTGGCGATCATTGGACCGACTGGTTCCGGAAAGACTACGCTTATGAACCTGATCCCACGCTTTTATGATGTGACAGAGGGTTCCGTTTTTGTGGACGGGCGGGATGTCAGGGATTATAATCTCTGGGCACTCCGTGATAAGATGGGATATGTTCCCCAGAAGAGCTTCCTGTTTTCCGGGACGATAGGGTATAACATCGATTATGGACGTAAGAGCGGTTTGGAGAATACTCTTGCAGAAATCAGGAAAGCAGCAGAAATAGGACAATCTAAGGATTTTATAGAGAAAAAGACCGGTGGATTTGAGGCAAGAGTCGAGGAGGGCGGTGCCAATTTCTCCGGCGGACAGAGACAGCGTATCACGATCTCCAGGGCAGTATGCAGGGATCCGGAGTTCTACCTCTTTGATGACTCTTTTTCAGCACTTGATTTTAAAACCGATTCCGTGCTTAGAAAAGCTTTGCGGAAAAATGCGAAGGAAGCCACACAGATCATCGTGGGCCAGCGAATCGGCAGCATCATGAATGCGGATGTCATCCTTGTATTAGAAGGAGGCAGGATTGTGGGACAGGGGAAACACGAAGAGCTTCTTAAAAATTGTCCTGTCTATCGTGAAATCGCAGAATCGCAGCTTTCGTCCGAGGAGGTGGTATAATGGCTGAAAAAAATAGTTCTCAGAGAAAAAAAGGAAATGCATTCGGAAAGCTGATGCTCTATATTAAGCCATTATGGGGAATATTGGCGGTGATCGTACTTTTTTCGCTGCTTGGTTCCGGATTTAATGTGGTGATACCAAATTTTACAAAGGGGATTGTAGACGAGACACAGAAATGTATCTCAGGAAGCTTTGACAAGGAAGCCACTTTGACTTACATCTTTAATACATTGGGTCTTCTTGCAGCATCCTTTTTCTGCACGCTGTTCCAGTCACTGATCTCACCGCTTCTTTCCCAGAAGACGGCGCAGAGAATGAGACAGCAAATCAATCAGAAGGCAAACAGGATACCGCTCAACTATTTTGATACAACGCCGGAAGGAGAGACACTTTCGACCATGACGAATGATATCGATGTTTTGTCCTCCTCTTTTTCAAGCACGCTTCCGGCTTTGATCACGTCAGCGGCGACTTTGATCGGATGTATTGTATTCATGTTTATCACAAGTCCGATACTTGCCGTTACGACCATCGTTGCAACGGTTTTGGGACTGCTTTCGGCAACGGTTGTCGTCGCAAAAGGACAGCCGTATTTTAAGAGCAATCAAAATCTCGTGGCAAAGCTGAATGCCCAGGTCAATGAGGATGTCAAAGGACACATGGTGATCAAGGCATTTAATGCAGAAAATGATGTGATTGATGAATTTGACCAGGTCAATGAGGAACTGTTTGACTCCACATGGAAGAGCCAGCTTGTGACTTCACTTATGATACCACTGGGGCTATTGACAAATAACCTGAGCTATATCGCAGTCTGCGTGGTGGGTGCCTTTATGGTCATGTCGGGGAATATTGGTATTGGTACGGTTGTGGCTTTTATCCAGTTTGCACAGATTTTCGCATCCCCTGTGTCCCAGATCTCGCAGGCAGTAGGATCCGTACAGCCGGCACTCGCTGCGGGAGACCGGATCTTTGCGATGTTAGAGCAGGATGAGATGAAGGACGAAGGGAAGATGGCGGTTT
>JAFVAA010000635.1 GCA_017476305.1 Lachnospiraceae bacterium | reverse complement strand
CGGCTGCTAAAACATTTTATATGAATATTTATATAATTCATCCAATGTCACCTGCTGATCCTTATTTATATCAGCCATCAACGAAACTTTTTTGTTTTGCTCTTCATCCCAGCCTGCACCTAACTCCCAATATTTCGTTGCATAACTTGCCACATCCTTTTCTCCATGAGAAGTCTCTGTATTATATGATGAACATAATATACGATATTTCGCCACAGCCAATTCCCCTGCCTTCTCATCGCTATCTTCATTTCTATCCTCCACAAAGCTCTGCAAAAAGATTTCAGAAGGTTCTATCGTTTCACTTGTACCGGAGGAATCTGCAGCTTTCTTTGAAGATGGCACACCTTGAACAGCAATTCCGGAATAGCAGTAATCTAATAATAGCACTACCTTTCCCTTCACATTTTTATCTAGCAGGTCACGTAATTCTGCAGGAGTATACTCCTCTCCATCGCTCCCTATTTTAATCTCACCTGTCGGCGCACCATGACAAGTAAAATAGATATAGCTAATATCTGTACTCTTATTCGATTTAAACAAAGATTTTATTTTTTTAGTAATAGCTGCTTTTGGCTTATCAGAAAATAAAACCACCTCACTCATCTTTTTCCCGGAAAAGGTACAAGCATTTATCATAGATTCCATACTTGTTACATCTGCCATCGGAACCTGACTTGTCGATGTCTCCCCTAAAATTAATGCCCGTCTGACAGGCTCTGCCTGCCAGACGGCATAAAGCTTCACCGTTTTTCCTGCCTTTGCCAGATTCTTTACTTTTATCTTATCCCGATATACCATAGTTCCTTTTTTACTCTTTGCCCAGCCTCTGAAACTATACCCTTTTCTGGTGAAAGTACACTTTCTTAAAGCGGTCTTCTTCCCAATTTTTATTTTCTGTAAGGCCATCTTTCCAATTCCACCATTAGCCAAAAATTTAACGGTATAAGTATTCCCCTTCGCCAGCACAGTAGGTGAATTTTTTGCTCCACTAATCAAAATTGCTATAATGATGCATAACGTCCCTATTTGTCTACTCACTCTTTTCAGCATAAATCCTTTCCTCCAAATATTATAAAGCTCTATCATTCACTCTCAGTTTTACTATCTAAAATGTCCCATCACCTTACTGAAATCTTCCAAAAATTATATAGGAACTTTTCTTTGGATACACTACCATATGCTGATTTCCATTTTCTTTTTTAATCTTAGGATAGGCATAAGAATACATTTCTTGTAAAGTAATCTTATTATCCTTATTTTTATCTGCTTTTAAATCACATATTTTCTGCGCTTCCTCCTCCCAACCTGCACCTAATTCCCAATATCTGGTAGCCAAACTGGATTTTCCACCCATTGATTTTTCTGTATTTCTAGATGAACAGAGAATTCGATATTTAGCATTAGCCAACTCGCCATTCTTTTCATTACTTTCCGCAGAGACAAAGTCATTCACAAACTTTTCTCCAACATCTTCTTTCGTAACGGCATTTCCCGAATAGCAATAATCTAACAATAATACAACCTTTCCATTTACATTTGCATCCAATAATTTCCTTAGTTCACTTACAGTATAATACCGCACATCACTCTCATCATTTCCTATTATTATATCACCATTTTCACTACCATGACAAGTCATATAAATGTAACTTACATCATTTGATTTATTTTCCTTAAATACTTCTTTAATTTTACTTGTAATCTCGCTCTTTTTATGATCTGGATAAGAAATAATGCTCTTCATTTTCTCACCATAAAATTTGCAGTTATTCATCATCTCTTCCATGCTTGTCACATCTAACATTGGTACTGCGGCTGATGCAGTTTCACCCAGAATCAAAGCCCTTCTTTTCCCTTCTTTTTTCCACTTTGCATATAATTTGATTTTTTTCCCTGCTTTTATTAGATTTTTAACCTTCGTTCTATTCTTATATATAACTTTTCCATTTTTACTTTTTGCCCAACCAGCCAAGCTATAACCGGTTTTATAAAAAGTATAATTATTTAATGCCACCTTTTTTCCATATTTTATTTTTTGTGAAGACATACTCCCATTACCACCATTCGCCACAAATATAATAGTATATGTGTCTGTCTTTGCGGAAATCAACCTTGTGTTTTCCACACTGTTTACTAATAACACATAAACCATACAAATTACTCCCGCTAATTTACCAACTTTCTTTAACATTATCTTTTCCCCCTTTTTTAGCAAAACAAAAATTTAAAAATTTTCATTTAGGTATTGACAATTCTTAGCTGGACTTAATCATTTCGTACATCTCCATGAATCCACTTTTCACAAAGAAGTGCCATCCCTAATGTTGCTTGTGCAAGCACGATACTTTCTGCTCCCATTCGTAAATGCAAAACCATACATAACAGTATAGCAATGTTTTCTAATATCCAGAACACTCTGACTTTTCTTTTGTAATAAATCCTTTCCGCTTCCTCGATTGGCCTGTTCTCTACTTCTATTGGAGCCAAAGCAAGAATCAAAACGCTCGCAAATATCCATACTGCCGTCAGGATAGAGAGATTCCACGAAATAAAATGTAATGATAGCAACACCATAAAAAGCATAAGAATAGTCAAAAGATAACAGCCAAACGGTGTAACAGCATGATATCCTCCTGCATAAATCCGAATCACACGAAACGCTATTAGAAAAATAATCATCTCCCACGCTTTTCCAAAAAGAATCCCCAGGAACACTACCGTAGCATCCACCAGAATTTTTCGGAAAAATTGTGCCATCCCAAACAGATAAATTTCATATTCTTCTTGACAAATCGTTTCTCTTTTCAGTAAATACCCTGTCAGCTTTTCAGAAATAAAACCAATCATTAGAATTTCCTAAGCTTTTTTACTGCGTTAGGAAGTTTGGGTTGGTAGAAAAACCAACCACATATGATTTTAGCACTTTTCTCAGCCTCATGATATGCCACTTTTTTAAGTACCATTTTTACAACTCCTTTTCTCATGACGTTCTCCTTTCTCCATACACTATCTAGAACCAGAAAGTTTGATTATGTATAAACACTATTTTGCACAGGTATAAATTACCATAAAAAGTCGATTTGTGCGCCCACTTGTAATAATTCATAGATACTTTTGTAATAACTTAAATTTTCCTCTATCATCTCTACCCACTTTTATGCATAAAGTAAAACATCTATCTGAAAGCTTTCTTCATCTGTCTTAATCTCAAGCGTCCCATCATATCTCTGTACTGCCATCTCCACACTTTTTAACCCTATTCCATGTAACGCTTTATCTTCTTTTCTGGTAAGATAACTTCCATCCTCACCTTTCATAAATGAATCATAAGAATTTGCAACATGAATCAAAAGCGTATCCTGTTCATAATGTACTTCTACTAAAATAAAGCGGTTCTCCTCTGTTCTTTCTGCCGCTTCCACAGCATTATCTAAAAGATTTCCAAAAATCACCACCAAATCATCCTCCTCTATTCTAAGCTTTTTAGGCATACCAATAGAAGCATTTACACGAACCCCTATTTCCTGCGCTTTTGTCAGTTTACTATTAATAATACTATCTGCCGCGATATTTCCGGTATGACTATAACTTTCTGTCCGCAGAAGCTTCTCTGATACTTTCTCCACGTATTGAAAAGCAGATACATACTCCTTTTCTATTAACATCGTCTGAATCACTTCCATCCGGTTTCTCATATCATGACGAAATCGCTTTAATTCCTCATCGTTCTTTTGTAAAAGTTCTAATTGCTTATAGTAGTAATCCTTTTCCTGCCGTACTAAGGCTGACTGAATTTTTTCCTCAAACATTTTTGACAGGGAATCATACAGATAGACCAAGATAAAATCTGAAGTCAAAACCAGAAACAAAGCAATTTCTGCCATAGGCTCAGGTAAGATATTCTTTTCAAAAACCATAAACATTAAATAAATAGATGTAACCGGAAAAATAATGACCGCAACGATAAACAGTTTCGGAAGTTGTGTACTTCTTTCTGACATTTGAAACCGGCGGATGACAATGGTAATCGACCAGAACACAAAAGAAATCATAATCCCGGAAAAAAGATTTTTTTGAGTAATCGGATTTAAGATATGAAATCCCCCGAGTCCCATAAACGCAGCCGTAACTCCCTCTGCCAAAAACTCAGATATACATACTACAGTCGTACATATTACTTTTTTTTGAATATCAGAGGAATAAAATAATGTAAGTATAAAAACAGTTCCTATAGAGATAAGCAGGCTGACAATGGAAGTTAAAGAAAAAAAGCTTAGCACTATTCCCAAGGTAAGACGAAATACATATGCCATAATCAATAATGTTCTATTTTTTTTATATGCATGTCCAAAAAAAATGGTCATATATCTGTAGATAATATAAATTTCAAAGAATTCTAAGCACAGAACAACTACTTGCTCCAGTATTTCCTCCATCACAGCTCCTCATTCCGAATTTCTAAATACTGTCTACGAATTTCCTTTCTCCTCGCCTGGCTAATAGAAAACGTCGTCCCATCTAACATAACTACAGAATCATACGAAATTTTCCGGATATAATAATAATTAATGAGAACCGACTTATGAATCCATAAAAAATGATTTCCTTTTATCTGCTCATATACATGCCCCAAGGAATCATAAAATTCATTGCATTCATAGAATTCGTTCCCATTATGTCCTTCGCCTGAATGATAAAAGCTTTTCTGTGCAGGATATACTTTTTTGAGATTCGATTGCTCTCTATGCCTTCTGGTACATATCATAATTTTCCGCTTTACACTTTCGAAATAACAAATATCGGATAATGCCACCCTATAATAATCCGTCTTCTTTTTATATTCAAAAAAATATTGATGTTGCGAAGCGATAAGAAGATATTTATTTATCACCTTCTCTATCGCTGATTTTTCAATTGGTTTTATCAAAAAATTAATTGGGCGGTATTCAAAAAGCTCCAGAGCGTATTCCGTTTTTCCCGATATATATGCAATCTGCACCATTTCATCCCGAAGTATTTCCCTCATATATCTCCCCACGTCAATTCCGCTGATCTTAGGCAGTTCTATATCCAAAAAAATCAGGTCATATTTCTGCTCTTCCAGTTCCTTACATAAGCTCTCACCAGAAAGAAAAATATCTATCTCAAAGTTTTCTTTCCTGCTACTTAACACCTCTGTCAAAAGCTGCTCTATTTTTGTACACACTTCCTTCTCATCATCGCAGATTGCTATCTTAATTTCCATACCAGCCCTCCCACATGTCTTCCGAAATATCCTGATCAATTATATCAAGTAATCACTATCCTGAATTCCCTCTCATCAAATGAAATTTCAAGTGCCCCGTGATATTTTTCTACTACATACTTCACATTTTTTAACCCTATTCCATGAATTTTTTATCTCCTTTTTTGTCAATATTTGATTATTTTGTTTATAAATCACTCATCTATAGCAACATTCCCCGTATAACTATACATCTTTGTTTTCTCTAATTTATTTGACATATAGCAAACAAGATATCACATATAAGATACGTTCCATTTCATTATACCCATAAAAGAACCCCCACTGATAGCAGAGGAGGTTCTTTTTTGCCTTTGATTTTTGATTGATTCAAGTATTTCTATAAACATCATTTCTCTTTATAATCAAACCGGTAAATCGTCACAGAAAGCGGTGGAAGCTTCATCGCCAGGGAATAATCCTTCCCATCGCATAAATCCTTCTGCGCCTTTACCTTCTTCGGGTTATCTACTCCGGTGCCGCCATACTTCACATCATCAGAGGTCAAAAGCATCGTGTACTCTCCGGCACACGGCACGCCCGTCTTAAATTCCTCATATAAGACTGGTGTGAAGTTGCAGATAAAGAGGAGCTGATCCTTGGCACCGCTGCCCCTTCTTACGAAGCTTACGGTACTCATCTCATTATTATCCACGCTCATCCACTCAAAGCCCATGACATCATAGTCATTCAGATACATAGCATCGTACTTCTGATAGAGCTTATTTAACTCCTTCACAAAGCTCTGCATCTTTTTATTGTAATCCTCGTCTAAAAGATACCAGTCTAGGCTTCTCGCCTCGCTCCACTCACGGTACTGTGCAAACTCCTGTCCCATGAACAAAAGCTTTTTCACCGGATGACCATACATAAAGCCATACGCTGTTCTCAGGTTCGCAAATTTATCATGCTGCTCGCCCGGCATTTTCCCAATCATAGAGCCCTTCCCATGTACCACCTCATCGTGGGAAAGCACCTGGATGTAATTCTCACTGTATGCATACGACATACTAAAGGTCAGACGGTTGTGATTTCCGGAACGGAAGTATGGATCCATGTGCATATACTCCAAGAAATCAT
>JAFVAA010000634.1 GCA_017476305.1 Lachnospiraceae bacterium | reverse complement strand
TCCATTCTTCTGAATGGATTAAAACAGGGCAGCATAAAGATCACAATAGATGTGAAAAGTCAACTACTGAACTGGTATGTCTCTCAACCTGCATTCATACAGGAGATATGCCCTGATTTGACGTGGGAAGTTTGAGTAATTGATTGTATGATTTAATTATATCCTATTGTCACATTTCAATCAAGTAGCTTTTTGCAATTAAATATACTTGAAAATAGATAATATATTTGATTTCCAAACATACTGATTGTTGATAACTCTACTATAAAATTTCATTGCGTTGTAATTTAGACAAATTATTGTAAGCGTGGATTGAATCCAATCTGATGATGTTATTTTTAACTATGTGAAACCTCCCTTTATTTTCTTTATAAATAAAAGACAGAAAAACCTTTATTTTTAACAACTCTCCAATATACAAAGAGCAGACAACATCACAAATGCTCTCTGCCCTACGTTACAAATACCGGTTACTTCCATGACATCTGAAGCTCCCGATTATTCTTTGCACAATCTGATAAATAAAGGTTAATCAATATTTGATATGGGATACCAGTATGCTCCGCTTTATTCTTAAAATAATCAATCGTTACTTCATCAATATTTATTGTTATCTGTTTCTTTTTCCCCTTTACATAAGGATTTTTCTTTGCATTACTAAAATCATATTCTTCTCGCACCTTGTTCACATCCCTTCTTTAACTATTCTCAAAATACCAGCCGGATTCTCTCTTTGTGGCCTTCCTTGCTGAAATAATTCGTATCAGCTTATCATCCTGTCTATAGCAATGACATACCACCAGCATATTTGCCTGATTACTATAACCCATAATAATAAATCTATCCTCATCCTGTGAATGATCAGGATCACTTATCAAAAGAGCATCTTCATCTTGGAACACAGTAGCTGCCTCTTCAAAAGATACATTGTGTTTCTGTTTGTTAATCTCATTCTTTTTGTAATCCCACTCAAACTCTAAATCTTCCATGTAGTTCTCCTCTGGCAAGTAATATGGAAAAGTCAAATTATTTCTCTTATCTTTTCATAATTATATTATAATTATTTAATAATTATATGTCAAGAAAGCATTTACAATTCAGATAACCTTTTCTATCCGGATTTCAGCAATTTTATGTAAGCATGGGTTGGATTGTGTGGTGTTATTTTTATTTAAGAGAAACCTCCCTCTGTCTTCGTTATAAACAACATTAAAAATGCCTTGTATTTATAATGTTGTTTATATATTATTGCTGAACTTATCTTCAAAAAATGCCTTATACGCAAGCATTTTTTGAAGATAAAAGGTAATTTATTTTGCGAAGATTCCTTAACACGGTTTTCCTGTCGGAACAATATTTTGAAATAAAAGATCCAGGTATCATACCGGTATCACGCTTTGCTACTCATGAATCCACTTCATTTTTCTCTCTCCATAAAAGCATGGTTCAGCATGGCCGCCATCTGTGTCTGTTCCGACGGAAACATATGCGCATACCGATAGGTGATGTCTGCACTCTCATGTCCCACCCGGTTCCCGATGGCAACTGCCGTAGAACCCATACTGATCAGTAGTGATACCGCCGAGTGCCTGATATCATGAATCCGTATCCTCTTTACTCCGCTCTCTGCAGCTCCTCTGTCCATCTCATGATGTAAATAGGATTTGGAAATTCGAAAGATTCGGTCCGAGGACTGCGTTTCCGACAATGTCTTTAAATATTCACCCAATTCCTCGCACAAAAAGTCCGGCATGCTCACATCCCGTTTACTTTTCGGCGTCTTCGGCTCCGTAATCACATCCTTCCCTTTGATCCTTTGATAAGATTTGGTAATATGTAAAACCTTCCTCTTCAAATCAATATCCTCCGCACAAAGGGCTAAAAGTTCCCCCTCTCGGATACCGCACCAGTACAGGATTTGGAATGCATGATAGGATACTGGTTTGTCCTTTACCGCCTCGATAAACCTTAAATACTCCTCCTTTGTCCAGAAATTCATTTCCTCTGCTTTCCCCTTCCCCAGAGGGCCAGCCTTCACCACGGGATTTTCCTGCAGCTCATAGAACCTCACTGCATGATTAAAAACAGCCGACAGTTCCGACTGGATTGTACGCAAATAGGTCGGTTTCAGCCGTTTCCCATCTGCACCCCTTATATTCGACACCTGATTCTGCCAGGCGATGATATCCTTCGCTTTGATGTCCTTCATGCTTTTTTCTTTGAAATAGGGCAGAATCTTGCTTTTGATAATGGTTTCTTTAATATTCCACGTGTTTTCCTTCAGCTTTGGCTTCCTGTCTGCCTCATAGAGCTTCCAGAAATCTGCAAATGTCATATCCAGATCCGCTCCCTCTCTCATCCGAAAATGTCTTTCCCACTCCAGCGCCTCCTTCTTTGTTTTAAATCCACGTTTCATCTTTCTTCTGTTCTGCCCCGTCCAGTCACAGTAGTGAAACGATACATACCACGTTCCACGCCTCTCATCCTTGTACGCTGCCATAACCTTTCCATCTCCTTTTGTGCATTTTCTTTACTATCATTTGCTTTCATTTTGCAAACCTATTTTAATTCGTATTTTTTTCCTTGCCAAGTCGTTTTCCTTGTCAAGTCATTTTTCTTTTATCCTATCAGTAAAACTCAAACTGTTTCTGTCCCTTAAAAAAGCAATTTGTCCCCCCGGAACCTCTTAGCCGTTCCCATAAATTTATACGCCGAAACCTCCTTTTCCCATCAAATCCACAAATCAGGTATCAAAAAGGTATCACACTCTAATCCCCTCCCATATTCCTCCTATACTTCCTGACGCCTGGAAACGCTTTCCCTATTGCCCGCCTATAGTACAAAACTTTATGCAATATGATTACAAGGAGGTAAGGAAGTATGAGAAAATTAGTTTACGGGGCCCTGGCCCTGAGCGCGGCCCTGGCGGTGGGCTTTGGCGTAAATGCGGCAGATGCCAGCGCGGCTACGTCATATAAGTTTACAATCACACCAAGAGCTGACGGCACAGGAGATATGCTTACGATAGAGGCAAGCGGTGCAACGAACCTTTTTGTTGCTCCCACATCTTTAGCAAAGCAGACGGGTAAAGATAGTAGTGGTAACGCTTATGCCGATACCGCTTATGTAAAGGCAGCCGGTTTAAATGCCTGGGATAAGTATGAAAACAATGGCACTTCTGGTATGTTCGACATAGATCTGTCTAAATTTTCCGCAAAGCAGGATAAGTTCTTTCTGGTGAAAGTGGATTGGGAGACTGATGCAGATGCTGTTCTGGTGGAGGTTCCTGCCGGAAAGACCTTAAAGAGTGCTACCTGGAAGAAGGATGGCGGAATCTCCATCAAAAAGGGAGATGGTAAGATCTACGGAAGTGCAGCTGGTGAGGAAAATCCTGGCAGTGAGTATGCATTTAGCGGCAGTCTGGCGTTTAAGGGCAGCAATCCGCATGTTGACGGAACAAGCAGTGAAGGCTCCCTGTTTGAGCTTGATCCAAGCACGTATGGAATTTACACACAGAATGGTGCTACGCTTTCTATGTACGGAAAAGCAAATGCTACACCAGTAAGTGCACCTATAAGTAATAATGATGGTACAGAGGAACTCTACAAGACTTCCAGTGTGACTTACAAGAAGATTTTAGATAAGAAAAACGGTAATCCGATTACATTTTATAAAACAAATCAGAGAACCGGTGCTCCTGTAAAGCTCACTATTCCGAAGCGGCCTTCGGCAGGTGCTATCACCGTGGATTATGTGAATGGAAAGGTCACGATTCCGAAAGGCACGAAGGTAGAATTTACTGCTTCCGGAGGTGCTATTGATGTATATAAAACTGCCGGTGGAGGTACAAGTGGTATTAATGCCCAAGCAAGTGCTACTGATTATAGTGATAGTGCTAGTAATGGAAAATTAAAGGCGCAGACTACATTCTGGCTTGGTTCCGTAAATAAGCTTTTGGACAGCAGTGCTGTTGCGACGAATTATGTTTAGGATTCTTCAAAGATGACAGCTCCTTTCTGCATCGAAGTAAGCAAAGCGGGCGGAACGTACTTTACGGACTCTAAGGTCGCACGGACTTCATTTGCCGGGAAAGAGAGCAGTATTTCGAATAATAGCGTTGATTATTACGAGAAGAGTACATCTAATGATAAGTTAAGTGCTCCTACAGTGGATACGAAGCTGGTCTATGGAAGCGGTAAATATACGTTAGAGTTCTATAATGCCAGCATAGAAAAGAGCTATGAAATTCATATCATAGAAAAAACCAGCACGAGTACGAAAGAAACATTTCTGACGTTAAAGCCTACCGGAAAGAAGAGCGCAGATGATTCAACGGCTTTGGGTCGTAAGAAGGTCACCTATAAGACGAACATTGTGGATGGAGATGATATTGCTAAGAAGCTCTGCATGGATGGTGAATTGGAAATCGAAATCAGAGAGCTTGGGGTAAAAGCCGATGCGACTCTTCCGAGCGTGTC
>JAFVAA010000633.1 GCA_017476305.1 Lachnospiraceae bacterium | reverse complement strand
TAAAGAATAAGTCACCAAACGGAGAAATTATGGATTACCAGACGATATATTTTGCGACAAATCAGGTGATGTATCAGATGTTCGCCAAGTATTCGAGGGCGGGGACGGAAAGGGCAGAGGAAATCATAGATATTATCGCCGGAAACTGACATGATAGTGTGTCACTGATAGGATAATGTGTCACCGATAGGATAGTGTGTCAAAGAATAGAAAAAGCGGGGGAGCTGCAGGTGTGGAAATATCACTACAGCTCCCCTGATATGATTTTCGCAAAATCAATGGAAAAGTCCTCATAAATGGAAACGGGGATGACATCAGTAAAACGGTAGGTCGTCATCCTAAAATTATCTTTTTCTAAAAAATAGACTACGATATTTTTTTCAAGGGGATTGACAATCCAGTATTCCCGTACGCCTGCGTCATCGTAAAGTTTTAATTTCCGGACATAATCGTGCCTGTAATTGTTCGGGGAAGCAATCTCGATGATTAAATCCGGTGCGCCGGTGCAACCCCGGTCTGTGAGTTTATTTTCATCGCAGATTACGGAAATGTCCGGCTCTACGATGTTTTCTGCATCTTCACTTAGCTTTACGGCAAAGGGAGCACTATAGACACGGCAGTTCCCATTCTTTGATTTGATATAATTATCTATGCTAACGACCAAAGCCCTTGATATGCCCTGGTGGATTCGCGATGGGGGAGCCATAGCGAAAAGTTCCCCATCTATCAGCTCGGCATGGGCATCCCCGGGCATATTGTAAAAATCTTCCTCTGTGAAAGGAGATTCTGGTTTCAAAGCATCCATAAAAAGCCCTCCTGTTCATCATCATTGCATTGTCAGAATATTTGCTTTCTGTATAGGTATTATACCATAGTCTGGTGAAAATGAATAGGAGTTAAATTCACCAATTATGAAAATTATATTCGCTAACGGAAACAGCTGACATATGGGATTAAGGTGGTGGAAATAGAGTGACAAATAAGCAAGGATTATGTCATTTTGGACAAAAAGGGTTATGTTTTAAAAAAAATTGGAAGATATATTATGTGGGAGGAGAGGAAACAGGGAGTGGGACAGCTTGAAGGGTTTTATGTGAAAAGGAGGATGAGGCTTGTGAGTTTAGTGGGCGCACTTTCTAAAGAAAAGCATACGTTCTATAAAAGAGCATATCAAAACAGCTATAGACAAAGTGAAAAGAATGAGCTTTTGTTTCCGGTTCCGGGGGAAGGAAGGGAAACAGAGGAAAAAAATGAGAAAAAAGTAGATGGCGAATTTGTGAATATTTTTAAAGAGCATCAGAGGGAGAAAAAAGAAAATCTGCGGGATACTTTTTCCCGTCTGGTGGCAGAATTTGCAGTAGAAACGAGGGAACGGGTGGAAACCGGTTATCATGGTCCGGGCATTCAGACCGGTGCCGGTTCCTATACGGAAAATGAGTGGAAACGTCTGATTCGGAGATTTGATGCAGTAGAGCGAAAGCTCACGGAATCGATGGAAAAGAATGCAAGAGAATCTGATATTAGAAAATCTGGTTCCAAAATGCGGACATCCGGAAGGTCTGCTGCAGAAGAAAAGGGAGAGAAGGAAACCACTATTTTAGAGGAAATGCTTGCGGAGGTGGCAGAGGAGGAGAAAAAGCCGGAGGCGGATCGCTTTGCCAAAACTCCGGATATGCTTCTACTGACCTATACAAAGGCGGTTTATCCTTCAGAGGAGAAGCAGAAAAAGGATACGGTTTACTATACCTTTTATGATAAGGACGGGATTTACTGCAAAAAGGCGGGGCAGTCAGGGATAGAATGGAAGATTCCCATAGAGGATGAGGCACAGTATGATAAGATTATGGACTATCTAAAGCAGTTCGAAGGACGGTTCGGAAAATGCTTTTATCCACTTTTTTAATGGGGAGGCGACAGAGGAGGAATTAAAATCCCTGAATCTTTATGATTACGAAATACAGGGAGGCTTTGCTATGAATATGAGTATGAGTATGGAATGGCAGATGAAAACAGAAATGCAAAGGGAATTTGCTATGCAAAGAGATTTTGCTATGCAAAGGGAATTTGCTATGCAAAGAGAATTTGCTATGCAAAAGAATTTTGCTATGCAAAAGAATTTTGCTATGGATAGAAACAGAGGAACAGATTTTTCCTTCCTAAAGGTTTCGGATACAAGGGATTCGGAAAAAGAAGTCTCTGCGTTTTCTAAAATTATACAGGATACCTATGAAAAGAGTATGGAGCAGAGATTTCGGGAGACAGGTGGAAATTCCTTTTATCAGATGGAAAATCCTGTTACTTATACCGGAAAGGCTATTTCTTATGCTGCCTTTGAGGGGAAAGAACTAGATACCGGGAAGTACCGGATTTTTGAAAAGGAAGGGACGCTCTGGATTCATGATAAGCTTGCAGATAGTAAATTCCGATGTCGCTTTCATTCCGTAGGTGCGAAAGGGATGACGGTACAGGTGGATGAAGAGAGTGGGCAGAAGTTTCTGTTTGATGATTACGGATCAGGGATATTTATGTTTCAGATGGTGTTATCTAAAGGAGTATCCGGGACTTATAAGGTCTTATGAAGAAGCTTATTTCTATGCCTCTTTTGAGGTTAGAGGGATGGCAGAAAGAAAAGAGGATGGAGTTAGGATACAAAATTTGGTATGAAATTTTAAAAACAGATGAAACTTTTTCTCTGTTTTTTTTGTCTAATAAATGAAAGCTTTTAAAATGGAGGTTCGAACCAAAATGAAGGGAGGAGAGGTGTTTGGCATTTTCCCGAATCAAAAAACAGGATGCAAAAGAAGAAGCAGTGGAAAAGCTTTTATGTGAAAAGTATAACAGCTATTATCGTATGGCGATGAGCTATGTGCATAACGAAGCCGATGCAATGGATATTGTGCAGGAGGGGGCATATAAGGCAATCAAAAACAGCGGCTCTTTGAAGGAGCCTGCCTTTGCGGGAACATGGATTTACCGGATTATGTTAAATGAGGTGTATCGTTTTCTGAATGATAGAAAAGTGATTTCTTTTGAGGGAGAAGTGTCAGAAAAAATCAGTTATGAAGACAGATACGAAAACGTGGATCTGAAACGGGCTTTAGAAAACATGCCGGTAAAGGATAAGGCAGTTATTGAGTTAAAATATTTTGAGGAGTTAAAGCTGGATGAGATTGCTTCTGTTTTAGAAGAAAATGTAAGTACGGTAAAAAGCAGATTATACAGGGGGCTTAAAAAGCTTCGTATCCAGATGCAGGAAGAAAATCAGTAGAAAGGCGGTGGCTTTTATGGAAAAAAAGGATAAAGAAAAACTGGATTTTTTAAAAAAAGATTACGAAAGTGTTCGTATGAATGAGGAACAAATTCATCGCATTCATGAAGCGGTGGAAAGGGGGAAAAAAGAAAAAATGAATCTAAAATGGGATAAATATTTAAGAGCTGCAGGAGCTGTGGCTGCAGCGGCCCTTGTGATTTTTGCTTTGCCAAATTCTTCGGAAAAGGCAGCTTATGCTATGGGAAATGTGCCGGTGTTCGGCGGAGTTTTCCGGGCTGTGACATTTAGAGAATATCATTATGAAGACGAAAAGCATGTCGCTGATGTCAAGGTTTCTAAATTAGAGACCAATCCGGAAGGTAAGGAGGTTGAAGGAGCGAAAAATACTGTGGATGAGGTCAACGCAGACCTGGAAAAATACACGGAAAAGTATATCAGGCAGTTTAAGGCTGATATGAAAAAGGACGGATATCAGGCACTACAGATATCTTCGGAGAAAATTTTGGAGTCGGAAAGGTATTTTGTATTTAAATTAACTGTCGTACAAACGGAAGCGGACAGCTATGAGGTGTCCCGGTTCTATACAATTGACCTGAATACGGGAAAAAGAATTGGTCTGGCAGATCTTTTTGAAAAGGATAGTGACTATATCGGAGTAATCAGTGAGAATATTAAAACTCAGATGCGTGAACAGATGAAGTCGGATGAAAATGTGGATTACTGGCTTGACAGTGAGGAATTTACGGAGGATGATTTTCAGTCCATTACCGAGGAAACGAAATTTTATGTAAATGCAAAAGATGAGGTCGTAATCTGCTTTGATGAGGGGGAGGTTGCGCCGATGTATATGGGGGCTGTAGAGTTTGTGATTCCGGCTGATGTGGTCAGGGATATCAGAGTGAAGCCCCGTGCTTAGTGCTTTATCGGTAGAATTTACTCTTTGGCACATCAGTGAACAGCGGAGTGTTCACTGATGTGTGAAGTGTAACGATTCTTTCAAAAATAGAAAATAGGCACTTGATTTTTCGTTAGAAAATATGTATAGTATTTACAACGAGCAAGTGAGGTGATTATATGGCACGTGAAAATTTCAACAGATGATAGAATATAAAATAGATAATATGGAGGATGGGACTATTTTTATCGTTTCTGATTTTTCGGACATAGCTCCTGTTACTGCAATCAATATGTCATTATCGAGATTAACAGAAGAAAACAGGATTAGACGTATTTTGCGTGGGATTTACGACAAACCAAGATATAGTAAATTATTGGGGGAGCCAGTGGCAGCGGATCCGTCAAAGGTAGCAGATGCGATTGCAAGAAAAAACAGGTGGTCGATTCTTCCTACGGGGGATACCGCACTGAATCTACTTCATTTATCGACACAAATGTCTGTTGCGTGGCTTTACGTTAGTGATGGTCCATATAAGGAGTATGAATACAACCATTTTAAAATCTCTTTTCGACATACTTCTAATAAAGAGGCAACCGGATATTCCTATCATACCGGACTTTTGATACAGGGGTTAAAAGCATTGGGAAAAGAAAAAATTGATGACAAGGTGATAGAAAAATTGAGGAACGAGTTGTCAGAAGAGGAAAGAAAAAAGATATTTGTCGAAGCAAAAGGGACAACAGCATGGATTTACGAATATATTATGAAAATCTGCCGGGAGGAGCTTGAATGATAAAGATTGCAGCATTAAATAAAAGTGAGATGTTTCAAGAGAAATAGGATATGAGACTGATATATATTTGGAATCAGCAGATGAGCCTACGGTTAGTTTTGCATATCCTCAAAGTTTTTCAGACCATTCCATTTTACAAGTGATTCGTTTGGAAATTGGTGCTTTAGCATCGTGGTCGCCAACAAAAGATGCAGAAATTATTTTTTCAGATGTATGGTTGTGGACGAATGCACCGACAAATGATGGTTTAGATATCGGAATTGATTTAGTTGCAAAGGATACGGAGGATGATTCTTTCTGGGCGATTCAGTGTAAGTGTTATGATGATGATTCTACATTATCATATAGTGAAGTTGCCACGGATATTTTTTATGCTCGCAAACGATAACACCGTTAATTGTGCCAAAAATACCGTCAATTGTGCCAAAGGGATTTACAAATGATTTTATTTGTTGTATTTCTGGAAAGTATGTTGTTTTACCAGCAGCAAAGGTGTTTGAGGAGGCTGTTGTTATGGGATTTGCGGTTAAAGCCATTAGCGATTTGTGTAATTAGTATAATTAAGCAAGAGGTGAAAGAGTATGGATAAGTTTTTGGATTTGCTAAACATAAACTTGGACAAACCTGAAGGATATTTTAAAGTTTTTATTGCAACTTGTATATGTGGTTTTATTTTTGCATTTGTTAAAGATATGTTCATGATTTAAATACCATTCGAAGACATTTGATATTGACGAAAATAATTACTATTCATACACGGCATGTAAAAAGTTATTTTGATATATGTCGTGTATGGTCTCTTGGTTTTAGAATCTATTCTGATACAATTATAATATATATGAGTTCAATATTCCCTTTCTTCTGTTCCGGAATCTCATAGGAATTATTTTTCAGCCTGCGGATGGCATTATGGAACGTATTCAGGCTGATCTGGTTACGGCGGCAATATTCAGAATCTGTCAGCCCGCTCTTTCGGGCGACTGTGATCAGTTCGAACCATTCTTCCTGAGAATGTGTCCGGTTTCTTTCTATAGGCATAAACACCTCCTGTCCATGACATCAAAATGATGCCTTGTGCCATGCTTTTCTCCATTCTGATGACATTAAAATGTTGTCTTATGTCATCTCCATTATAAACGGATCAAAAGGAAAAGTCAGCCCACCGAATTATTATGCGCTTACGCAGTAAGAAGATTCAGGTGATTCGTCAATAGAAAACAGATATTGTTATTTCTGCCAGAAAGTTGTCATTCTTGCCAAAGAAGTCAGAAAAAAATATGTGAAGCCGATATAATAGTCTAAGAGAAACTTTTTCACAGTTCGTTCGCAGATTTGCAGAAGATGCAGAGGAAAAGATAAAAAGTGGAAATGATAGACCGAGTATACAGACGGGAGCATCTTCCTATACACAGAAAGAGTAGAACCGGCTGCTTCGGAGAGTGGATGCCGCACAGAAGAAATTAGAGGAAAATGAGGGAAATACAGGAAGAGTTTCGGAAAAAAGAACGAATTCCATAGTAAAGAGTATGGAAGAAAACGGGGAAAAAGAGAAAAGCAGTCTTTTAGAGGAAATGCTTGAAGAAGTACTAAAGGAAGAAAAAGGGGATTCTGTAGAAATTTTTGAACAGGAGCCGGATATGCTTCTTCTTACTTACACACAGGCGATTTATCCATCGAATGACAAGAGTAAGGAGGATACGGTCTATTTTACATTTTATGATACGGATGGAATTTGCTGTAAGAAATCAGGAGAATCCGAGATACCGCTAAAAGATAGCAGTCAGTATGAGAAGGTGATGTCATTCTTAGATACTTGTGAAGACAAAAATGATTCAAGGCACTATTTAAGAATACCTGGGAAACCATACAGAGGAATTGTGACAGCTTAGGTTATCTTCCGAAGAAAATATGGATGCTGACGGGAATATATCGGCAGAAAAATGTCACATTACTGCTGAAATTTGCCACTGGATATGCTATACTTCTTCTAAGAGTGACAGCTTGGAAGGAGGCAGAAAGGATTGGAGATTGCGGTAGTAGAAGAAATCATTTTCATGGGAAAGCAGAAAATCCCATGGAAGGATGTGGAACAGTATTTAAAGAAATATGTCGGTCAGGTCTATATTGTATCGAAAAGCCGGGACAGGATTCATATAGGCGGGGGCTTCCCGGATGAATATTCAGAATCGGCATATACGAAAAAGCTCCGGGGCGGTCTGGCAAAAGCAAAGGCCAATGCTGCACAGGTCATCGGTAAGATGATCGAGATCGCAGATAATAAGAGATGGGTGGAGAATAAAGATCCCAAGCACAGGAAAGAGGCATCAAGGGGCTGGTACCGTTATGATACAAGATTTTCTGTTCCAGTCCAGGGAAGTGAGGAAAAAGGAAAAAGACAGAATGTTTTCAGAGCCACGCTTGTAGTACGCAGTTCGGATCATGGTCTTTACTTATATGATGTGATAAACATAAAAAAAGAAGCGAGTACGCCGCTTTAACCAGCAAAGTGGTTGTACGGTAGAAAACCGCTTCCTTTCTTATTAAGATATCACAATTTGGTGTATGTGTCAAATGAAATTTTTAGATTTTGGAAAAAGGTCATCATTTAGGTTACAGTTTACAGATATGTGTAAACTGTAATATTTTTTTCTTGTAATTTTTTCCAGTCTGTTTATAATGTTAAAGGGGAGTAATAATTTATACAGATTGGAGATGATACTATGTGGGCTTATGAAAGTGTGTTTTATCAGATTTATCAGTTAGGGTTCTGTGGTGCACCATTTGAAAATGATGGAGTTTTGGAGCATCGTATTTTAAAGGTGATTGACTGGATCCCTCATATGAAAAAGCTGGGGATAAATGCGATTTATTTTTCGCCTGTGTTTGAGTCGGATACGCATGGGTACAATACGCGTGATTACACGAAGATTGATACCAGACTTGGAACCAATGAGGATTTTAAAAAGGTATGTGATGCACTGCACGAGGAAGGAATCAAGGTCGTTTTAGACGGTGTATTTAATCATGTCGGCAGAGGCTTTTTTGCATTTCAGGATGTTTTACAGAATCGGGAAAATTCCAGATATAAGGATTGGTTTGCGCGAATTGCTTTTGACGGAAATTCGAATTATAATGACGGTCTCTGGTATGAGGGCTGGGAAGGAAATTATGATTTAGTGAAGTTAAATCTCAGAAATGAGGAAGTGATCGAACATATTTTTTCAGCCATCAGGGGCTGGGTGGATGCATTTGACATTGACGGACTTCGTCTGGATGTCTGCTACTGCCTGGACCATGATTTTTTAAGAAGACTGCGGGATCTTGCCAATCAGATAAAGCCAGAGTTCTTACTGCTCGGTGAGCTTTTACATGGCGATTATAACCAGTTCGTAAATGACGGAATGTGCCACAGTGCTACGAACTATGAATGCTACAAGGGGCTTCATTCCAGCTTTAACAGCATGAATATGTTTGAAATCGTTCACTCGCTGATGCGCCAGTTCGGACCGGAGCAGTGGACACTATATAAAGGGAAGCATCTTTTGAGCTTTGTGGACAACCATGATGTGAGCCGTATTGCAAGTGTGTTATCCAATGAAAAGCATCTTCCGCTGATTTATGCGATGGCGTTCGGTATGCCGGGAATTCCTTGTGTTTACTATGGAAGTGAGTGGGGAGCAAAGGCAGACAAGAGCGATGGAGATCCGGCACTCAGGCCATGCTTTACAGAGCCGGTGGAAAATGAGCTTACGGAGTGGATTGCGAAGCTTGCCAAGGCAAAGAAGAACAGTCCGGCATTAAATTACGGAGATTTCCATTCTATCGTTTTGACAAATAAGCAGTGTATATTTGAGAGAAAATGTGACGAGGAGCGTGTGCTGGTGGCAATCAATGCGGATGGGGAACCGTTTACGGCTCATTTTGATGCGAGATCAGGACAGGCAGAGGATTTAATCAGCGGAGAGCTTCATGATTTTGGCGGTGGAAGTGAGCTGCCTCCGTATAGTGCGTATTTCTGGAAGATGGAGCATGTATGATAGAAAAGTGTTCCTAAGGATTAGGAAAAAAGCTTAGAGACTCTGTATCAGCCACCGACGCCAGGAAAGGGAAATTTATGGAAAAAAGGTTTACCGGATTTTACGCTGCTTCGGTGGCAGATTTAGAGACGGAGTATGTTTATCAAAGAGCTTACAGGCTTTTGCCGGAGGAAAGGCAGCTAAGGGTGGAACGTTATCGGTTTTTGAAGGATAAGCGGTTATCCCTTGGTGCCTTTCTTCTTTTACTCTGGGGACTCGGAGAATGGGGAATTTCCAGTGAAGATCTGGAAATATGTTATCATGAAAACGGGAAACCGTATTTGGGGAACCGGAATGGTGTTTTTTTTAATTTGTCGCATTCCGGTGAATATGTAATTTGTGCTGTTTCAGAAAAAGAAGTTGGATGTGATGTGGAGAAAATTTCTGAATACAGGGAGGGAGTAGCAAAAAGATTTTTTTCTTCTTCTGAATATGAAATGCTTCTTGATTTAAAAACAGAGCAGGAGAAAGCAGAAATTTTTTTCAGGCTTTGGACATTAAAGGAAAGTTATATAAAGGCGATCGGGAAAGGGCTGTCTATGCCTCTGGATTCTTTTTCATTTTCCTTTGAAGCTCCAATGGTACAGGAGTTTGCAGGAGAAAAATATTATTTCAGGGAATTTGATATTCATACGGAGTATAAATGTGCGTTATGTGGGAAGGATTCCAATATAGGGGACGAAAAAGGGGTGAACTTAAAAATTTTATCGTTGTCAAATGTTATAGAAGCTTTAGAAGCATGAGGAAGTCATTATTTGCAGACGGAGCGACTGTGAATAGAAGCATGAGAAAATCAGGGCGAAAATAAAAGTAGAAAAGAGGTTATTTGTGTGAAAAATAAATGGTGGAAAATTAGTGCTGCTACTGTAACCGGCTTCAGTGCATTTATGGCACTGGGATGGTCCTTTTTTAAAATGCTTGTCCGGTATAAAAAGGGAGAAAAAAAGGAAAATAAAAGACAGTGGTTCCACTTTAAGCATATGCAGATCAATCATCCCAGAAACGGATATGAGAAGGAGTATGAGGAGGGAAAAGCGTGGTGCAGGAATCGAAAAATGCAGGACTGCTACTTAAAAAGTGTGGATGGTCTTTTGCTTCATGGATATTATCTGCCTGCCAGGGAGCCGAGGCGTTTTTTGCTTTTAAGCCATGGGTATAAGGGAACCGGTTTTGGGGATTTTGCGTATACTGCGAAGTTCTTACATGAAAATGGCTGCAATCTTTTGTTTATCGACCAACGCTCTTGTGGCTTAAGTGAAGGAGAGTATATTACTTTTGGGGCATTAGAGAAATACGATATCAAGGCATGGGCTGATTATATCGCCAAAAGGAATCCGAAAGGGCTTCCCATCTATCTATATGGAGAATCGATGGGGGCAGCAGCGGTATTGATGTCTTTGGAGTATTCTTTACCAGCGGAGGTAAGGGGGGCGATTGCGGATTGCGGCTTTTCCTCTATGAAGGCACAGCTTCGGAATATGGCAGCAGATTGGTTTCATTTACACTGGATTGAGCTTCTTTTGTTCCGGGTGGATGTTTTCTGCAGAATGTTTGGCAAATTCCGGATGAAGGATGCGGACACGACAGAAGCATTAAAGAAAAACAAAAGGCCGGTGCTGTTTTTCCATGGAGAAAAGGACAGCTTTGTAAATCCTAAAAACTCAGAATACAATTATGCCATCTGTCAGGCACCGAAAGAGCTTATCATCGTGCCGGAAGCCAGACACCTCTGCAGTCCTTATGTGGCAAAGGATTTATACAGAGAGAAGCTGCTGGAGTTTTTCCGCAAATATGATTACGAATAGATTTTTTTTGATTTGGTGGATGAAATGAGAATAGAAGAGGCTGTAAAAAAGTTTATATATTTTACAGCCTCTTTTCTGCATATATCAAACACATTTTTTTAAAGTGTTTGATATGTCTTGGTCAATTTTTCGGGAATTGTTTGTTAAGTGTTTCAGGGGGTAGAAATCTGAAAAAAAATATGTTATTTTCCTAGATGTCAGCAGGAAACAACAGCATAGAGAAACTTAGAAACGTATCAAATGATATTTCAATCAGAGGAGGTTCTCATGAAAGGAAAAGAACAGAAAACGTATTATCCTTTAACCCCGGCACAGTACATGCATCACAAATGGATTTTGGACTATAAAACACAGCAGGTATCCGGTGTGAGTGTGGTTGCATCTTTGAAAGCACCGCTTGACTTCGGACTTTTAAAGAAATGTCTCCAGTTGGAATTTGAACGCTATGGATGTATGCGAATCCGGATTACGAAACCGGATGCAAAGGGAGATTCCAAGCAGTATATTGTGGACAGAGACAGCAGGGATATTCCGATAAAGGATTTATCCGGTATGAGTATGGAAGAGGCGGATCGTTTGATGCAGTCCTGGGCATATCAGACATTTGACGGGGATGACATTCCTTTATGTGACCTGACCATGATGAAACTGCCGGACGGTTTTAATGGATTTTTTATACATATGGATCACAGATTGATTGATTCCTGCGGAATTGTGGTGATGATCAATGACATTATGCAGCTATATACCCATTATCGTTTTGGCTCCGAGTATCCGGCAGATCTGGCAGATTTTGAGATGGTTCTCGAAAAGGACTTAAAAAGAGCTACGAGTGAAAAAAGGTTTGCAAAGGATAAAAAGTTTTGGGAGGATCAGCTGGATGCTTTAGGAGAGCCTTTGTATTCGGATATTCAGGGACCTTCTGTTTTAGAGGAGGCCAGAAAAAAGCACGGGGATAAAAAGCTAAGGGCAGCAGATATCGAGATGAAGGATTTATTTGTGGATGTGAAAGACTATATTTTAGAGCCGGAACCGACAAAAAATCTGATTGATTTTTGCATGAACCATCAGCTTTCGATGACAAATCTTTTGCTTTTAGGGATTCGGACTTACTTATCAAAGGCAAATGACGGGCAGGAGGATATCACGATTGAGAATTTCATTTCCAGACGTTCGACGCATGATGAGTGGACTTCCGGTGGAAGCCGGACGATTATGTTCCCATGCAGAACCGTGATTTCTCCGGATACGGATTTTTTGTCTGCAGCCTATGAAATCCAGAATGTGCAGAACAGGATTTATATGCACAGCAATTATGACCCGGCACTTATTAAAGAGGAGATGAGAAGGCGTTATCATACGCCGGAGCATACAGCCTATGAAAGCTGCTATCTGACCTATCAGCCGATGCCGGTAAAGATGGATAATCCACATTTGGCAGATATTCCACAGCATTCTAAATGGTTTGCCAATGGAGCGGCAACGAAAAAAATGTATCTGACGGTTTCTCATACGGCAGATGGCGGGATGAATTTTTCGTACCACTATCAAACGGCGCATCTGGAAGAACATGATATGGAGCTTTTATATTACTATATGATGCGGATTTTATTTAAGGGAATCGCAGAACCGGATATGACAATCGGGGAGATTATGGAAAGTGTCTGATGCGGCTGCGTTTTATATAAAATGGTGGTTTTGCAGTAAAAAATAAAATAATAGAAAACAGGAGGACGAGAAAATGACACAGGAAATGCAGTTTAAAACAATCGTAGCACAGTATTGTGAGGTGACACCGGAGGATATGACAAATGAGATGAGATTTCGTGAGGATTTGGGATTTAGTTCTCTGGATTTCATGTCATTTTTAGGAGAGTTAGAGGATGAGTTTGATGTGGAGTTAGAAGAGGAGGATGCACTTCAGGTCTGGACAGTAGGAGAGGCATTAGAGCTTTTAGAGAAGCTGCAGGCAGAGGGATAGTTCTTTCGGTACATAATGTTTGGACTGATGAAACCAGTAGCAGGTATTTGCACGATAAGAAAGGGGAATTGTGACGATGCTCATTCGGGATGTTTTGGAGGAAAGCGAAAGAAAATTTTCAGATATTACTGCAGTCAGATGGCTGAAAAAAAAGGAAATTTTAGACAGAACCTATCATGATTTGATGAAAAATGTAAAGAAAATCAGGCAGGGACTTTTGGCAGAGGATTTTTCAGGGAAGCATATTGCTCTGATTGGAAACAGCTCTGTAGAGTGGATTGAGAGCTATCTTGGAATCATAACAGGAAGAAATGTGGCAGTACCGTTAGATGCAGGACTTCCGGCAGAGGATTTAGTGGATCTTATCAATCGTTCGGATGCAGAGGGATTGTTTTTAAGTCCGAAGTTAGGAAAATTATTGGATCCTATCATAAGTAAGTGTCAGAATTTAAAAAATATTTGGATGCTTCAGGAGGAAAAATTTTCATTATCTGCAGAGCTGTCAGATGAAGCACTCCGAAAGCATATCACGGTTTCAGATTTAACGGATTTTCTGGAAGAAGAGAAGCAGGATGTCAATGACGCGGAAAGACCAGGGGAAAATGATGTGGCAACGATGATTTTTACATCAGGAACCACAGGGAAAAGTAAGGGCGTTATTTTAACACAGAATAATCTGGCGACAAATGTAGAAGCAGTGGAGTATGAAGGGAGACCAGGAGGTGTGCTTCTTAGTGTGCTTCCGATTCATCATGCATTCTGTCTGGTGATGGACTGGTTAAAAGGCTTTTCCTTAGGAACGACCATTTGCATCAATGATTCTCTGTTACATATGGTAAAAAATATGAGTGTGTTTAAACCGGAGGTCATGCTGATGGTACCCCTTATGATTGAAACCATCTATAAGCGGTTATCCGGTGCCGATCCGCAGATTCCAAAGTCTGTTTTGGCAGAGAATGTATTTGGTGGAAATCTGCATACAATTTTTACTGGCGGAGCACATCTGGATCCATTCTATATTGATAAGTTTGAGGAGTATGGGGTGGAAGTTCTGGAAGGATATGGAATGAGTGAATGTTCACCTGTCATTTCTTCAAACACAGAAAAGGTACATAAAAAGGGCTCTATCGGAAAACCGCTTTCCAACGTAGAGATATCCTTTGATAATGGTGAAATTCTGGTCAGAGGTTCCAGTGTGATGGCAGGCTACTATAAAATGCCGGAGGAAACAGCGGAGACCTTAAAAGACGGATGGCTGCATACCGGGGACAAGGGCTATATAGATGAGGACGGATTTTTGTTTATCAATGGACGTGTGAAAAATCTGATTATTTTATCCAATGGGGAAAATGTTTCACCGGAGGAAATTGAAAATAAACTGGCACTGGGAGATTTGGTGGGAGAAGTCATTGTGACCGGAGAAAATAATGGTCTTACCGCACGCATTTATCCGGAGCAGGAGCTGGTTCAGAAGGAAGAACTCTCTGAGGAAGAAGTCAGAACGAAGCTGCAGGAATTTATTGATACGTATAATAAGTCCCAGCCTACATATCGTCAGATTACCGGATTGGTCGTTCGGAAAAATCCGTTTATCAAAAGCTCTACGAGAAAGATTAAGAGGCAGGAGGTTTTGATTGATGAGCCGGTAGGATAAAAAGAGATTTCAAATTAAAACAAAAAGGTAAAAAAGAAAAAGGCTTTTTTCTGACCGGAATGGAAGGAAAAAAGCCTTTTTGCGGT
>JAFVAA010000632.1 GCA_017476305.1 Lachnospiraceae bacterium | reverse complement strand
CTGCGAGCCAGATGACGGAGCAGATTCAGCGTGCGAGTGACAATGTGACGAATACCTCTGCGGCATTGGAGGAGTTGGCAGCCAGTATGGATACGGTGGCGTCTACGACAGGTGAGATCGGGGATAATCTGGACGAGTTAAAGACGGCGGCAGATGATATCCGGTATGAGACGGAGGAAGGAAATCAGACTGCTTTAGAGATCAGAAAGGAAGCAGATGAAATCAAGGATGAGGTAACGCAAAAGAAGGAAAATACCGGAAATAAGGTAAGTGAGCTCAGTAAAATATTAGAGCAGTCGGTAAAGGACAGCGAAAAGGTGGCTCAGATCAATGAGCTTACAAATGTCATTTTAGATATTGCATCACAGACGAATCTTTTGTCTTTAAATGCTTCGATTGAGGCTGCGCGAGCCGGTGAGGTGGGAAGAGGCTTCGCTGTGGTAGCAGGGGAAATCAATGCATTGGCAGAAAACAGCCGCCAGACAGCTGGAAATATCCAGAATATCAGTAATGAGGTGACAGCTGCGGTAAATGCACTTTCTTCAAATGCTTTGGAGGTAATTGAGTTTATAAACAGTACCGTGCTAAAGGACTATGATGATTTCGTAAAGCTGGGAGATAATTACGAAAATACGGCAATCCGGATGGATCAGATGCTTTCGAAGTTCACGGAGAAGGCAGATAACCTGAATGTCATTATGCAGAAGGTTTCGGATTCCGTTCGTGCGATTACTGCGACAATCAATGAAAGTACAGAGGCGATTGATATGTCTGCTGCAAATTCGAGTGAAATCGTGACAGAGATTCAGGGAATTGATGATGCGATGTCAGAAAATACCAGAGTGACAGAGCAGCTCAGCGAAAGTACGAAACGGTTCGAGAAGCTGTAAGGTTTTGCAGGATGATGAGCGGAAAGGGCAGATAAGACTAAATGCAGGAATTATCTGCTTTTTCTATATAAATAGAAGAAGGAGAGATTATGGCTGGTGTTTTATTTGAGGGCGGTTCGTTTCGTCCGATTTTTAGCTGTGGGGTGATGGATGCGCTTTTAGAAGAGGATATCATGTTTCCATACTGTATCGGAGTATCGGCGGGAGCTGCGGATGCGGCATCCTACATCTCCGGACAAAGAAGACGAAATCTGGAGATTATGGAGAAGTATCGGAATGATAAGAGATATCTGGCAAAGAGGAATCTTCTGAAGGAGAGAAGCCCGTTTGGAATCGAGTTTGTCTTCCGGACGATTCCGAATGAAAAGATTCCCTTTGATTTTGAGACCTTTCAGAATTATTCCGGTCAGTTTGTGATTACGGTGACGGATGCAGAAACCGGAAATGTACATTATTTCGGAAAAGAGGATGTGGACAGGGAGTATAAGGCATTTCAGGCAACCTGTTCTCTGCCTGTCATCTTCCCGCCGGTAGAGATTGGAGAAAGAAAATACTATGACGGAGGGCTTTCGAATCCGATTCCGATCGATAAATTAGTGAAGGACGGGCAGAAAAAGGCACTTATCGTCCTGACAAGACCGGAGGGCTATGTAAAGGAATGTACCCGCATGGACCGCATGGTTGCAAAGGCGGTGGGATTAAAATATCCAAGGATTGCGAAACGGGTGCTTACGAGATATCAGAGATACAATCAGGCAGTAAAGGCGTGTGAACGTCTGGAAAGGGAGGGCAGAGCAGTTCTTCTGAGACCGGCGCATCCATTGGAAAGTTTTGAGGGAAATGTCGATACTCTGCGTAAAAACTATCAGGAGGGGTATCAGATGGCAATGGAGCAGATGGATCGGATACGCGGATTGCTATGAATGGTAATTCGGATAAGGAGAATGAAATGAAGAAAAAGGAAAAGTACAGAAGTTCATTGAGAAAATCTCTTTTGATCTTTAGTATTCTGTTTGTGGTATTGGTATCATTGGTCCTGGCGGCAGGTGGATTTGCGATTTACCGGTCTGATATGATTTTAAGGTACCAGAATTATGCCGGTGATGCAATCGAT
>JAFVAA010000631.1 GCA_017476305.1 Lachnospiraceae bacterium | reverse complement strand
TTAAAACACCGGAAAGCTATTTTACAGATATCTCTTTTCCTTTTTTTCCCGTGGGAATCTTTCTCCCCTGATAGAACCGGATATCGACCATCTCGCCCAGGCTTCTTTTAAAATCCTTTTCCTTCCGGAGCTGTCTTCCAAGTCCCGGCGAGCTTACCTCCAAAATATACGCATCCGGAATGAAATCCTCTTTATCCATAAAATCGCTCCATGTCCGGTTTACGATCTCACAGTCATCTAAAGTAATTCCACCCTCCTTGTCAACATAAGCCCGTAAATACCAGTTCCCTGCTTCCTTTACATACTCCACATCCACCAGCTCAAAGCCATGCTCCTCCATGATCGGCTCTAAAATTTCTTCGGATCTCTTTTCATACTCTTCTCTTATCGACAAACGCATTACCTCTTTTCTTCTATCAAAATGAAAGAGTGGACTGCATCGCCCACTCTTAGTTTCATTAACTATTTCTTTACAATTCTAGCACTGTTTTTCCGAAAAATCAAGCATTTTTTTCAAAATCACCAGGATTTTCTCCAGCCAGCCGATGTAACAGTTCCCCCTTAACTACATACCACTCTCGCCTCATACCCCATTTTGAACAGCTGTCTTTCTTCCTCCCTCGCTTTGTCAAAATCCTTATAATTCCCGTGTCTTACCCGATAGCAGTCACCCAGATTTTCTATATAGCAGTCAAATCCATCCTCCTGCATATTTTCTGCCAGATGCTTTGCATTGGTATAATGCATGAACACCCCTGTTTCCACCGTATAGATATTTCGCTCCGTCTGTTCCACATCCATATTCTCTCCCTCTGCATCCTCTCCCTCTGCCTCCTGTATCGTCTGTAAGATTCCGTTTGCGATTGCCTGCGCAATTTCCGGAAACTTCAGATCAAAAAGAGTATTATCCTGCTCCGTATTGATAAAGCCTGCCTCCACCAACACTGCAGGCATAGTCGTCCGGCGCAGCACCGCCAGATTTGGTCTTTCAGAAATTCCCAGATTCACAAACCCCGTCTTTTCTAATTCTTGATTGATATTTTCAGCCAAAAGGGCCGGAATCCCCTCATTCCGAAATACCAACGTCTGAATCCCGGAATACGTATTGGGTTCCGGACTGGAATTTCTGTGAATCGAGATGAAATAATCCGCCCCGCTGTCATTTCCAAGCTGCGCCTTTTCAACCGGACTCTGGTAGACATCCTCCGTTCTGGTATAGAGCACATCCACCCCCTCTTTTTCTAAAAGATCCACCACAGCCAGCACCAGATTCAATGTGTCATCTTTTTCCAGACGACCGGAAAAAGATGCCCCGTTATCATATCCCCCATGACCTGCATCCAAGATTACTGTTGCCATAAACGTCCTCCCAAACAATTCTTCCGCTTATATGACACTGACAAAGATTCGTACCATACATCCTATCCAGGCTTTGCCAGCAGCGCATTTTCTATCCTTAAAAGCATATTTATGACAATCCGGGCAAAAAAAGAACTCCGGATACTCACGGAGTTCTTTTTGGGATCTTTTCTGAACTGTATCATAATACTGACAATCATTAACAACCATCCGCTATTATTTTACAATTTCTTTTAACTGTGCAGCCGTACCGACCCTGTCACGTAAATAGAAAAGCTTCGCACGTCTTGCCTTTCCTCTGCGAATCACCTCGATATTCGCAATGATCGGAGAATGAAGCGGCCATGTCTTCTCCACACCTACACCATTCGAATTTTTACGAACGGTAAATGTCTCTCTGGCTCCGCCATTCTGTCTTTTAATCAAAGTTCCTTCAAATACCTGGATACGCT
>JAFVAA010000053.1 GCA_017476305.1 Lachnospiraceae bacterium | reverse complement strand
TTTCTTCATAGGATATTTCTTTCCTTATTCGAAGACCAATCTCGGCCTGCGGTACAGCGATAATCAGCTGATTTCCCACCTGCATAGCCTGTTCCTCGCTGTCATAATGGTTCAACTCCATGATAGATTCGATGGTAGTCATATTTTCCTCTGCAATACCTGCAAGCGTATCTCCAACCTGCACCTGATATATTGTATTCGGTTCATTCTGTTTTGTTACCTCCTGAAATGCCATACCAAGATCGCTGAGCCGTTCCTTCGGCAGATAATCCATATACAGCACGACTCTCCGGGAAAAATCCACGTCCAGCAAAACCGGCAGTTCTTTTTCCCCCTTCTGTATCTGTTCCCCTGCAAAAAGTCCGTTCAGCCAAGCTTCTTCTATCCTGTCTGACATTTCAGATCTATGCTCTTTTTCGTCTGAGACTTCCAGTTCTGCCAGCAATGCTCCTTCATAATGATTCTCTGCATCGTGAAAAAAGGTCTTGTATTGCCCCTGCACGTCCTGTTCCGCCTTGAGCCGATTTAGAAATTCCTCCGCATGCTCCAAAGAATCAAAACAGATCTGATGCTCTCCTGCCTGCATGACATACACGCCCTTTTCCGTATTTTTCTCCTGTTCCTCTGTTATGGTATTCCAAACTGCCTCACTTAATTCCTCCGGAAACATCAGGGGCTGGAAAATTTTTCCGGATCGCTCAATGTGATACTCCGGTGCAAGCAAAAGATATTCTTCCGTCTGCTGTGCCAACGCACGCCTGTTATCGTGTATCAATTCCTCCACATCCACCGTCAATGCCACGTTTCCCAAAAAGCGATCATTTACTGTTACAGCGTAATAATGCTGCCCCAGAGAATAGTGCTGCCTGACCGCACCATACAACAGCAGCAGCATAAAAACTGCAAGCATTGATGCCTGACAATATGTTTTTTTCTCAATCTGAATCGAACACCTTTTTTTCATCTTCCCTACGCTTCCGTAGACTCCGTTACTTCCGCTTCAGCCTCATCCTCTACAATATTATAGAGCTCGTCAAAATGCACCGTTTCCCACACCTCATCATAGACCGTCCAGGATGCGGCATCCTTATAGGCTTCCGTCACTTCAGAATACTTGTCCGTCTGCCTCTGGGATATGATTTCTTCTCTTTTCTCCTCCGTAGCTGCTTCGTCAAACGCAGTATCCAGGCGAACAATGAAGTAGCCGTCCCCTTCTACATAAACGGCTTCTGAGACCTCACCTTCCTCCAGTGCATTCGCAGTCTCAATGACCTGACTGCTCAAGGCTCCTGTTACATTTCCTTCTTCATCGATAATATCTGCTCCGTAGGAATAGGTGTTTACCTCATACCCATAGCCCTCAGCGGCAGCTTCAAAATCTTCCTTTGCCAACTCTGCGATTTCACCGGGCGTATTCTCCAGATCCGCCTTTTCCTCGTCCGTGTATGCGATGTAGTTACTGTCCTCATCGTAATATCCCGCAGTGCTGACTTTGATATAGCTGATCGTTTTCTGGGCAGCTTCTTCGTCCGAAACAGTTGCATCTGCGGATGCTGTAATCGCACTGTACATTTTATTTTGAATCAAACGCAATCGGAGCATCTCCGTCACATATTCCTTACTCGCTCCCATGACCCTGATTGCCTTGTCGCTGTTTTCACTCAAAAACTCTTCTGCCGCAGCATCAATCTCATCCAGCTCGTCCTGAGTCAGCTCCACTCCATACTCTCCCGTATGTGCTTCTAACAGGTAATCCAGCTCAATTTCTTCCAGAATCTCGCTTTTTACCGAATCCTCCAGTGTGCCTCCGTCTCCTGCCAAGTCCTGTTCCCACATATTTTCTCCGAAATACGACGCATACATGCTATAGGTCACTGCCGTGTACTGCGCCATGAAATTGGCAAGACCAAGAGATATATCCTGTCCGTCCAAATTCGCCACAACAGCCGCCGCATCAATTTTACTGCCGCATCCTGTCAATGTAAGCGCTGCCGCTGTCGTAACAGCCAGCAGCATAGAAACAATTCTTTTTATTTTCATCCTGATGAATCCTCCGCAACTCTTTTTCATACTTTCAAACATATCATGTCCATTATAATTCTTTTTGCTGCCTGTCGCAACCACTTTATTGTATCAGTTAGAGTCTGCTCAGACCTACACAGAAGTCAACAGCAGTTCTCTCATGTGCCCGATCAGCTCTGTGACACTGCGAATACTGTCCCCCTTGATATCCAACATAAAATACGGACCGCTTCTATCCGGAACGAATTTCAGATCCGGCTGATATTGTGTAAGTAATACCGGTATATTGACCGTATTTACCTCTGCCCGTTCATACATCACCAGCACGACGTTTCTTTCTTTTTCTGTAATCTCCTTAATCTGCGTCTCATGCGCCATACACTTTAGTCTTGCAATGGCAAGGAGATTCTGTACAGATTTCGGCAGTTCTCCGAAACGGTCTGTCAACTCATCCAGCATTTCATCAATTTCAGCATCCTTCTCGATTGCTGCAATCCGCTTATAAACATCCAGCTTTTGTGTCTCGTTGGGAATGTAAGTCTGTGGAATAAACGCATCCACCTTCATATCAACAGAAGTTTCAAAATCTGCCGCCTCTGTCTCTCCCTTTTCGTGCTTCACAGCCTCGTTTAGCATCTTGCAATACAAATCATAGCCTACCGCTTCCATGTGTCCATGCTGCTGAGCGCCCAGCAGATTTCCCGCTCCTCGGATTTCAAGATCACGCATGGCGATCCGAAAACCGCTTCCCAGCTCCGTGAACTCCCGGATGACTGCTAATCGTTTCTCCGCAACCTCACGAAGCATCTTGTCTTTCCGGTACATCAAAAAAGCATATGCCGTACGGTTGGATCGTCCCACTCTTCCTCTCAACTGATAAAGCTGGGACAGCCCCATATTGTCCGCATCCTGTATGATCATAGTGTTGACATTTGAGATATCCAGTCCGGTCTCAATAATCGTGGT
>JAFVAA010000630.1 GCA_017476305.1 Lachnospiraceae bacterium | reverse complement strand
GTTCTCAGACCAAAAAGCCAAAGGTGTAACGTGTATATAAAAAATAATAAAAAGTCCCGTAAGCTAATGTCTATAGTGCTTGCGAGACTTTTTAAGTCCAAAAACTGTCAAAAACAGGAATATAAGTTCTGCAAAAAAACAACTCTTTTTTTGGACATTCTTGGAAATCACCGCTATACTTTGCACAAATATGTGAACTGCTATAAGCACTGCCCCAAAAGCATTTTCCCTGCAAAAACCTCCTGCCCGGGAAGAAACACCCTTCCGATCGTATTAATCCTTTTTTCTGCCTCCATCCTCTTTTGCACCCTCACCCCTATACGTACATACCTTTCATTGTAGCCAACCAGATACTCTCCCCCGTCAACCAGGACTATTTCTTCAAAAAGCACATTTTCTTCTTTGTTTATAAACTCTTTTCGGTATATTATCTCCATGTCTTTCTCTTTCTCCATCAAAATACCGCTTCTTTTTCCCTTTTCTTCCTCCGTGACCTGCCCCTCCATCGCATCTGCCATCGTTCCTTTTCTTCTCGAATACTTAAAAATATGCACCTTTGCAAACGCCACCTTCTCCACAAAGGCCGCCGTTTCCTGAAATTCCTCCTCACTTTCCCCCGGAAATCCTACAATAATATCTGTCGTAATGGACGGATGTGTAAAATATCTGCGGAGAAGCTGTACCTTTTCAAAATACTCCTCTGCTGTATAATGACGATTCATCCTTTTCAGCACCGTATCACAGCCGCTTTGCAGGGACAGGTGAAAATGCGGACAAAGCTCTTTTATTTCAGAAAGATCCCGCACAAATGCCTCCGTAATGATACGAGGCTCCAAAGAACTCAGCCGGATCCTTTCAATCCCCTTCACGGCGGCAATCTTCCGAATCAGATTTAACAGCGGTTTTCCTTCCAGCTCTAAAAAACTCTTTTTCTCTGACAGATCCACACCATAGGATGACAAATGGATTCCTGTAAGCACCACCTCAATAATTCCATTTCCTGCAAGCTCTTCCACTTCCGAAAGTACATCCTCCTCCGTCCTGCTCTTTAAAGCCCCTCTCACGTATGGAATAATGCAATACGTACAAAACTGATTACAACCGCTTTGAATATTCAGGAATGCCCTGGTATGGCATTCCTTTCTTGCCTCCGGACTAAACAAAGATCTTTCTTCCTCTGCTCCTTCTCCCGCCTGCTTTTTTACACCTCTGACAGCACGATCCTCACAGGCAGGGAAACCATCCTCCTGCTCCCCAAAGCTTTCTGCCATGGCAGCCTCTACCAGCTCGAGTATCCGTTCCTTCTCTTTATTTGAGATAAAAAGATCAATGCTTTTCTCCGCTCCCTGCGTCTTCTTCGAAGAATCCACATAGCATCCGGCCGCTACCACAAATGCTTCCGGGTTATTTCGCTTTGCCCTGTGAAGCATCTTTCTCGATTTGCGATCCGCAATATTCGTCACCGTACAGGTATTCACAATATAAACATCTGCTTTTTCCT
>JAFVAA010000629.1 GCA_017476305.1 Lachnospiraceae bacterium | reverse complement strand
GCATCGGCAGCAGTTTTTTGGATAACTCATGTTTCTCCACTTGACAAAAAGCGTGGACAGGCTAAAATAGTAAGAAGTGGTCACGATCTGCTGCAGAGTGCGTGTGGCTGGTGACGGTAGTGACGGAAAAGGAGAGAAAAGCATGGCAGAGAAGAAAAGATTTTATTTGACGACAGCGATTGCCTATACTTCAGGAAAACCACATATTGGAAATACGTATGAGGCAGTTTTGGCAGACAGTATCGTTCGTTATAAAAGATTTGAGGGATATGATGTACGTTTTCAGACCGGTACGGATGAGCACGGACAGAAGGTGGAGCTAAAGGCAGAGGAGCTTGGGGTGACACCGAAAAAGTTCGTGGATGATGTTTCCGGTGAGATCCGGAGGATATGGGATCTGATGAATACCTCTTATGATAAATTTATCCGGACGACGGATGGGTACCATGAAAAGCAGGTACAGAAGATTTTTAAGAAGCTGTATGAGCAGGGGGATATCTATAAGGGAGAGTATGAAGGGATGTACTGTACCCCGTGTGAGTCTTTCTTTACCGCTGCACAGCTCGTGGACGGGAAATGCCCGGACTGCGGCAGAGAGGTACAGCCGGCAAAGGAGGAGGCATATTTTCTAAAGCTTAGTAAATATGCAGATCGTCTGATCGACCATATCAATACGCATCCGGAGTTTATCCAGCCGGAGTCCAGAAAAAATGAGATGATGAATAACTTTTTACTTCCGGGCCTGCAGGATCTTTGTGTATCCCGTACTTCGTTTCAATGGGGGATTCCTGTGGACTTTGATCCGAACCATGTCGTCTATGTCTGGATCGATGCACTTAGTAACTATATTACCGGGCTTGGTTTTGATTTAGATGGAGACCACACCTTGGAAAATGGAGAAAACTTATATGAGAAATTCTGGCCGGCAGATCTGCATCTGATCGGAAAGGATATTTTACGTTTCCATACGATTTACTGGCCGATCATGCTCATGGCACTGGATCTGCCGCTTCCGAAGCAGGTGTTTGGTCATCCGTGGCTTTTACAGGGCGAGGGAAAGATGAGCAAATCAAAGGGAAATGTTATCTATGCAGATGATCTCGTAGATATTTTCGGGGTGGATGCCGTGCGCTATTTCGTTCTGCATGAGATGCCCTTTGAACATGATGGAATCATCAGCTGGGATCTGATGGTGGAGAGGATGAATTCGGATTTAGCGAATGTACTCGGAAATCTGGTGAACCGTACCGTTTCCATGACGAATAAATATTTAGGCGGCGTGGCAGAGGATAAGGGTGTTTCCGAGGACGTCGATGAGGAACTGAAAAAGGTGGTTTTAGAAGCACCGAAAAAGGTTTCTGCAAAGATGGACGGACTGCGTGTAGCAGATGCGATTACGGAAGTGTTTACCGTATTTAAACGCTGCAATAAATATATCGACGAGACAGAGCCATGGGTACTTGGAAAGGATGAGGCAAAGAGGGATCGTTTGTCTACGGTCTTATACAATCTCGTAGAGAGCATTACGATAGGAGCCAGTCTTTTAGAGGCATTTATGCCGGATACGACGGAGAAGATTTTAGCACAGCTGGGGACAGAGAAACGTGCTTATGAGGAGATGGATGCGTTTGGGAAAACACCTTCCGGAGTCAGGGTGACGGAAAAGCCGGAAATTCTCTTTATGCGTCTGGATCCAAAGGACGTACAG
>JAFVAA010000628.1 GCA_017476305.1 Lachnospiraceae bacterium | reverse complement strand
TGCCACATTTCCGATAATGATGTTTTCCTCTGCCTTGAAATTCGAACCCTCCTGTGGATACACGATGAGCTTTCCACCGGAAAGTCCTTTTCCCATATAGTCATTCGAATCCCCGATAAGCTCTAAGGTAAGACCTTTTGGGATAAATGCCCCGAAGCTCTGGCCGCCGCTTCCATGGCATTCGATGGAAATCGTATCTTCCTCCAGTCCGTCTACATAATTTTTCGTAATTTCAGAGCCTAAAATCGTTCCGAGCGTCCGGTCAATATTGGTCACATCCACACTTAACCTTGCCTTTTCTCCGGAAGCAAGGGCTTTCCTTAGCTTTGGCAAAAAGACCTTTTCATCCATCGTATTCTGCAGGGCGAAATCAAATTTATTTTTATCAATGTATTTATTTTCCTTTCGCTCCTCTGCAAAAGCCGTATCAAGAATGTCTGAAAAATTCAGGTTCCTTTTCTCATCCTTAACCTTTAAGAAATCCGTTCTTCCAATCAGATCATCGACCTTTTTCACACCGAGCTTTGCCATGTATTCCCTTAATTCCTCTGCGATGAACCGCATGAAATTTTCTACATATTCAGGCTTTCCTTTAAATCGTTTCCTAAGCTCCGGATTCTGTGTTGCCACACCCACCGGACAGGTATCGAGATTGCAGACACGCATCATCACGCAACCCATCGTAATGAGTGGTGCTGTAGCAAAGCCAAACTCCTCTGCACCTAAAAGTGCCGCAATCAGAACATCCCTTCCCGTCATCAGCTTTCCATCCGTCTCAATCCGCACACGCGAACGCAGTCCGTTCATCATCAAGGTCTGATGTGTCTCTGCCAGCCCTAACTCCCACGGAAGTCCCGCGTTATAGATGGAACTTCTCGGTGCAGCACCGGTCCCACCATCATGACCGGAAATCAGAATCACCGCTGCACCAGCCTTCGCTACACCTGCCGCGACTGTTCCCACACCCGCTTCGGAAACAAGCTTTACAGAAATTCTCGCATCCTGATTGCTGTTTTTCAAATCATAAATCAACTGTGCCAGATCCTCAATCGAGTAGATATCGTGATGCGGCGGCGGAGAAATCAGGCTTACCCCGGAGGTAGAGTGTCTGGTCTTTGCAATCCATGGATACACCTTTCCTCCCGGCAGATGTCCGCCCTCACCGGGCTTCGCTCCCTGTGCCATCTTAATCTGAATTTCCTTCGCACTCACCAGGTATCTGGAGGTCACGCCGAACCTTCCGGAAGCCACCTGCTTAATCGCAGAAGAACGGTCATCCTTCTGGCCCGCAGTTTCCAGACGTTCTAAGCTCTCCCCGCCCTCTCCGCTGTTCGACTTTCCATGGAGATGGTTCATGGCAATCGCCAAAGTCTCATGTGCCTCCTGGGAAATCGAACCGTAGGACATTGCTCCCGTCTTAAACCGCTTCACAATCTCATCCACACTTTCTACCTGCTCCAAAGGAATTCCCTTTTTCGGAAATGCAAAGTCAAAAAGACTTCGGAGCGTCACATGATGCTCTTTTTCATCCACTGTTTTCGAGTACATTTTAAACAGCTCATAATTTCCCGTCCATGTCGCCTGCTGTAAAAGGTGAATCGTCTCCGGATTGTAGAGATGTTCCTCCTTCCCGCCACGCGCCTTGTGCTGTCCACGGCTCTCTAAATTCAGATCCACACTTAACCCCAGCGGATCAAATGCCTTCGAATGCAGCTCACTTACCTGCCTGTTGATATCCTCTAAGGTAATCCCGCCAAGGCAGCTCACCGTATCGGTAAAATACTGGTCTACGACATCTTCAGAAATCCCGATGGCTTCAAAAATCTTCGAACCCTGATAGGACTGAATCGTAGAAATTCCCATTTTCGATGCAATCTTCACGATTCCATGTAAAACTGCTGCATCATAATCATCTACCGCTGCATAGTAGTCCTTATCCAAAAGCCCGTTGTCGATAAGCTCCTTAATCGTACTGTGTGCCAGATAAGGATTGATGGCACCGGCTCCATATCCCAAAAGCGTCGCAAAGTGATGCACCTCTCGCGGCTCTGCTGTCTCTATGATAATCGCTAAGCTTTCTCTCTTTTTCGTCGTAACCAGATGCTGCTGCATCGCTGCTACCGCTAAAAGGGAAGGAATCGCCACATGGTTTTCATCCACCCCTCTGTCACTTAAGATCAGGATATTCACTCCGTTTTTATAGGCTCTGTCTGCCTCTAAACAAAGGTGGTTGATGGCCTTTTTCAGCGAAGTATTTTTATAATATGTCAGCGGCAGTGTTTCACTTTTAAAGCCTTCTTTGTCAATATATTTGATTTTCAGTAAATCGGTATCCGTTAAAATCGGATTGGAAATTTTTAAAACCTTACAGTTTTCAGCCTTTTCCTCTAAAAGATTTCCATCCTGTCCGATATAAACACTGGTAGAAGTTACGATTTCCTCACGAATCGCATCGATTGGCGGATTCG
>JAFVAA010000627.1 GCA_017476305.1 Lachnospiraceae bacterium | reverse complement strand
GGTAGACCTTTAATGTATATCGCGCCATCTCTGTTTCCCTCCGTAATCATTCTATATATCCATCTTCCCTTTCAGGAAATCCAACCAGGTATGACTTGTCCTCCCTGCGCTTTTGATAAGCTCCTCCCCTGACATATCCCCATATTTATACCCCTCTACTGTCACCCGTACACCCTGCTGAGAATCACCTGAAGTACAAGAAGCTGTCCTTAAACTTAAAATATAAGATTCTTATCTGAGTATCGTAACACTGAGGTATCAGCACATGGATTCATTCCCTCATTCCCTTAGAAGATACAAACATTTCTGCTGTCAATTTATAAAGTATAATTACTACCGGTTCCTTGATAATGTCCGCTTCATCGTTCGACTTGTCAATGTACCCGGTTTCTTATTCTGGAACTACTGCATCCTATCATTCTCGATGGATTGAACAGTACATTAAAATTCAAAATGTCAAAACTATTCCACGCTCTTCAACTGTAGATTTCTAAGTACCATAGGCTCTAATTTATTCTCCAAAAGCTGACGATTATAATACTCCAACCAAAAGAGCATATCTGCATAACCCAAAAAGTCAAAAGAAATGTTATTGCCATCATTTACAGCTAATGCCCGGACTTTTCCTCTTAAATACAAATAATGTCCCGGTGTCGTCCTTGGAAAACTAAATCTACTATTCGTTTGCAATTTTTCTGCCAATGCATTATCCACTTTTAAATAATCATGCAGCAGTATAAAACGAACAATATAAATACTTGATGAAACAGCCAGCCAATAATTTGAAAGAACCACAATTTCCGGTAAATCTTCACACATATCAAATTTAAGTGGACAAATCTCTATAATAGCTCTCGCAAAACATGCTCCTATTTTGTGCAAGTCATATTTTTTCCCTCGGAAAAAATCCTCATGAATCAAATTTCTATTATTACAATATTCCTGATATACCTGTCTCCGCAGCTCATCACTACTATCGAATCTCCAATTATATTTTTTACGATAATCATCATTATAAAAAGAAAATAATTCATTTGCAGCCGGGCTCACACAATTGTTCCACAAAATATCATATGTATTTTCTAGCATTTAGTCTTCTCCTCCAATATTTCTTTTGTTAATCCAATTGGCATATCAATGGTGATTCCTTTCATCTCTTCTACAATATTATTGATATCATCACTTTCATTATCCAATTTTAACTTTTCCATATGCGATTTTATCCAATCCAATGTGTTTGTTCTTGTCTCATTCATAATAATCTCCTCAAAAATATGTAGTAGTAGTTTTTAAATACCCTCTCCAAGGTCTTTACATCTATATTCAAACCCTTGATAACTGTCTTTTTCCCTCCTTTCGGATTTGTAAATGTATCTTATTATATTATAATATTAAAAAATGTTGCTTAATTCAATATTATCTTCGGCAAAAACAGTCTGATTCATGATAGACATACACAAATTCCACCCGCATTTCCTACAGAAGAATCTTCCGCACCACTTTCAAAAGATTAGATTCTACCATATCAGGATTGCAACCTGTATCATTTCCCCTTATTGCATCACCCGGATCCATACCTGCCCCTTCCGTTCCCTCACCAACAAGCAGGGCAGTTTTACATCCTGCAGAATGCCCGGCCTCCACATCACGCCAGCTGTCGCCGATCATCCATGAATCTCCTAAACAAATGTTATAGTCGGCAGTAGCCTGATACAATTGTCCGCATCCATGGAAACATATACCCTATCATGATATGCCATTAAAAATCTCCTTCAAGATATCCATATTCACAACTTTAGCTCTACTTTCTTCCGCTTCTCAACCAACCTCTTCCATTGGTTATCACTCATTCTGCTCTGCAAGAATTCATCGTATTCTTGGAAAGCGTCCCAATCGGGTCTTTTGAACTCATTCTTATATCCAAACTTTTCAGCTGTTTTCTTAAGCCTTTCGTATATATCACATTGATCATCAGCAAGTTTAATCAAAAGATTTATGCCTGTATTTTGCAAAACCTTTTCTGACGAAACCACATTGTTATTCATAAGAGCACAGAAAACATTCACTTCATTGTATAAATCCGAAAAGCTGCTATCGTAACCAAAATTATATAATACGCAACTCTTAAGATCCATTTTTTACCCTCCTTCAATCCAACAGATTTTATACAATATTCATAAACCTAGGATACTCTTTCTTCATCTTTTCTTTTGTAATATCTTTATTCCTTTCGTACACAACCAGCAAATTCATCTCTAATTTATCAAATTTATTTTCTTGAAAGCTTTTCGGAGCGAGCGGTTTCTCTCTTTTCTGCCTGATAGTCTTTTCCATCTTCCATTTTCTAGTTTAATATTAAAAGGCTTCTTCTCGAAACTACTATATGTCGAATTCCCCCTGCCCCTAATAGAGAGATTCCCATGATAAGAAACCGTTCCATCCTCCTCCAAGACCATAATTTTACCTGACTCTTTATTAGTCTTATCTGCATTCAGCTGCTCCATAGATCCGGTTTCGGTTCCAATGAATACGGTAGGCAATGCCGATGACTTCATAAATCTTGCCTTAACATCTTTTCCTTTATACGATATAGTGTAGACTGCATCCTCACTCCAATGAAAGCCTGACCATCTGCTTATCTTCTGTCCATCAATTCGTATTTCTTTCTCGGTATTACTACGATAGATTTTATCTCCACAAATATCTACACCCTTTCAACCTGACCTGGACACTTTTCCTGTCTACTCCTTCCGGAAGCTTTATGGTGTACTGCGCCTATGAGCTATACATTCCTTCTTTTACAACCGGAATCATTAAACCGGGAACATCTTTAAGCAGCGAACTATAGAAATCTGCCACATGATTAACTTTATAAAGTTCCTCATCCTTGAATACCGGAAATTTCCCAAGCAGAACATCTGCCTGCAGAGTATCTAAATAGAACATACCATACCGTCTATAAATAACAACATTTTCTTTACCATCTGCCGTCAACTGCAACTTTAAATCCCAGATTTTCCACTTTCCTTATCTGCTCCTCTATTTTCCTGCCTTTATCCGTATTCTCTTTACGTTCAGAGTCCGTGAACTTATTTATGTACCTAACTCATCCCCAATCCTGTCAAAAAAATCTGTATGCCTGTTCCATGCTTTCGCCGTATCCTTATAAAGTGATCGTTTCAGGAGACTAAGATTGCTTTCAGCACCCATAATTCCAAACGCTTCACTTACTCCATCCTCTTCTCCATGACCAAGAAATATTTCTTTACTGCTGTCCCCTACCCTTCCATGCACATGGCAGACACTGCATTCATCTATCTCATACACACGCTCTAAGGTCCATGTATAATTAAAATTCAAAAATCCATCCCCATCACTTAAAACATCCGCTATATCATTTTGCCTGTCGTTACTTTTAGAATTAGGGATTAGCTTATTAAAACCATACTTAAACTCGCTATAGTAATCCATGACCCAATCACAGAAAAAATCCTTCATACGAGGAATCAGGAAAATTGATTCTATATGACATTGCCAATACCAGCGGATACAGTTTTATCATTGCCCGCTGTAAATCCAATCTTATATCAGCATCCACATCTGATTTCGCATGATGAATCCCATCAATCAGGAGATTCAGCACCTTTAGGTTTTTCCCGGCTTTATTAGGAATGAATACGGATCCGTATAATTCCTGAGTACTATCATCCCATCTGCACTCTTTAGCACATGCCCATGAAGTAACAGCTAAATACAGGCACGGACTTCCTGCCCTGCTATATCTCATTTCTGAGGCTTTAAACGCCAAATCATAGGGAAGATGCACTATATCTTTAATTCTGTTATCTGAGCCGCATCTCCTTCATCTTTTGTTCTCATTCTAAAAAAGGTAATATCTGTCGATAGATTCTTATCATATAAAGCATCATATCCATCGGATCTTAAATCCACATAAGGAGCAATTCCTCTAAACGCATATGAATTATTTAATTCGTTTACCAAAAATCCCTCATCCATAAAAGAAATAAGAAAATCTTTTAATATTTTTTTCGCTGCCGCTATATTTCCATTTTTTAAATTGTAAAAAATCTGTTTCACGAAACTGCAGTTATTCCTGACATCAGATAGCAAATGTTCATCATACACAATGCTCGTTTCATGGACGTAATACTTTTTCTCTTTCATAAATTTCTAAATCCCTCTTTTTTTATTTAACCAGATTCCTTTCAATTCACACTTCCAAAATCCTGACCTTTTTATCACAAAACGCCATGCCATACAGGAGCCTCTGTGTGTACCCTTCGTATCTGAACCGGCTGTCATACCTCTTGTCTATGATCTGACCGGAGGCTTCCCTGAGTGCAGCCTCCATCTCCGATTCCTCCTTTACGTGCTTCAGCTCCAGGATCAGGCAGCGGTTCCTCGCCGGGTCGGGAATGATCAGGTCGCTCCGTCCGTATCCCGTCTCCCGTTCCGACTGCACGGGGTATCCCAGTCCGGTAAAGAAACCGGCTAAGATCAGATGGTAGCTGTATTCCCGGTACTGATGGTAAAAGGATAATGCCGCCTCCAGGATCTGTGCCAGTGCCGCTTCGGCACGCTCTGTCTCACCGCCCCACAGGGCACTCATAAAATCACTGACACAGGCATTCTCAATCCTCTCCTTAAAATAGTTCCAAACCTCCTGCCGGAAGACGAGCTGTATGGACCGGTTCGGAATACAGAGCGGCATGAGGGGCATTTCTTCTGTGACTGTCTTCGTAAGATATCCAGTCTCCACAAGTGCGGACCACAGGTTCTCACCGCTCTCATGGATCCTGTGATACGGTACATATTCATTGACCGTACAGTCTATCGTTCCCCCTGCCAGTAACTGCTCAAAGCTTTCGTTCGCCCCGGCAGTCTTTCCTAAAAAGCCATGGATCAGATTCAGGGATGTCTCCGATGTGTTCATCCAGTAGCTCTTCGGTCCCATCACCTCACTGTACGAACCGTCCAGAACGGACTGCACATAAGACAGTACATCCCACGGGCAGTACATCTTATCCCGCCCGAACAGATATCCGTCATACCACTCGGC
>JAFVAA010000626.1 GCA_017476305.1 Lachnospiraceae bacterium | reverse complement strand
TAAATACAATAAACATACCAAAAACTGAATAAAACTTACTTTTTATACACTTCATCAAGATATGCCGTGATACGGTCTTTGATGGTCTTAGAAATGTCACGTTCACCTAACTGCCACTCCCTGTAGTATGTAGTTGACATGCCTACTTTTCGGCAGAAGTTCACCTTTGTTGCCCCGCAATCTTCTAAGAAATTTCTCACTCTTTGCTTTAGTTCCATTCATTTTCCTCCAATTCTTTAATTTTATGATTATCTTGTTATCGAAATCGAACATAAAAAAATACACGTTCTCTTTCATATAGGAATATTGAAACCCCATATAAATAGGGCTTCATCGGATTTTTTGCGGAACTTTTTCGATAAATCACACTCGATTACTGATTTTAATTACCGATTTTATCCGTTGCTCTATTCTTCCTTTGCTCTCTATTCTTTCGTATATTGTTTTGGTTCTTCTGAATCCGGTTCAGGAACTTATAAATTGCATCATTGAGAGTAGCCTTTGATAGCCTTGTACACTTCTTTACAGAAAGAATATTCTTCTCTATGTCCATCTGCCTTAAATCCATCTTATCTGATATATCAGAACATACATCCTTAAAGAACGCTGTCCATTCCTCATTTACAGAAGAATTACTGCCCATTGGACAATTCATGATATTTCCCCCGCTGCCTACTTTCAATCTTAGTCCACTGTCTGAATATGGAAAGTCCTGTGTCCACCATGTTGACCATAAGCGCATGATTGCACTTGGTAACACTTTTTTCTTGATGCCCTTCTTATAAACCTTGAACTGATAAGCCATGATCCATTTCTTGAACTCTAAATCTGTTACATTAATATCCATTTGTACGTTTACATCTGTTTTTACGTTTTCTTTTGCATTTTCCTTTACATCTGTCATCATATGAAAATCCTCCATTATTTTATTTTGTTTGTTGAGTGCTTCTTTGCATTGATAATGATTCGATAAAGTGATTTTTGAGTATAAAAATAAGAACACTATCCATAGAATAGAATCCTGTCAGAATTTAACAGGATCTATGATAATGTTCTTATGCAGATACTCAAAATATAATACTGGCTATCGGTTTAAATTTTACCCTTTTTTGTACCCTTTTTTCTTATCAAATTACGATAATTTACGACAAGTTACGATAACTTTCATTTTTTCATACAACACTCGCAAGCACGATAAATAATGGTTTTTAGCGCATTTTAAGGCTATCAACATCACTCTCCACCATAAATTCAATAAATTCTTTTTTGTAATCTTCCATGTTCTTAAATACCTCCTGCTTTTTTGCCTGTTTGGCTGTTGTATGATTTTAGTAAAAATCTGTTTTACCCCATTTCGAATATACCCCATCTTCTCATGCGGATAAATTTATTATATGATGTCCACAAATTATTGTCAATCCGGTGTTACGATTATGATCTGCCAACTATATTTGTGTAGTAAAAAATCGCCAGGTTCGTCCGGTCTCTAAGCCCCAGCTTCGATAAAATACTGCTGATATAATTCCTGACCGTCCCCTCGGACAAACATAGCCGTTCCGCACACTCTTTATTGGAAAGTCCCAGGGAAACACAGCGAATCACCTCAAATTCCTGTTCCGTAATCCCAAACGACTTATAATCAAAATCCTTTTCCCCGGCCAGCCTCTCAGAAGCCTCGAACGGTCTTCTTTTATGGTCCGCAAGCATTTCCGGAACCCGCTCCATCACATCACTTCCAAAAACGGTCTGTCCCTTCTCAATCGCCCGCAATGCCGGTACGATGCTCTCATACTCCTGCTTTATAATATATCCCTTCGCTCCTATAGATAAAGCCTTTACAATATATTCATCATCATTAAACGTCGTTAGAAATAAAATTTTAGCAGACGGATCCGCTTTTAAAATTTCCTCACCGGCCTCTAATCCCGTCATTTCATCCATCCGGATATCCATAAGCAATATATCCGGATGACAGTCTTCATAGAGGTGTATTGCCTCCCTGCCGGAGTGACCGGTCGCGACCACCTCTAATTCCTTCTCTGCCTCTATAATCATCTTTAGAGACATCGCCACCAGCCTGTCATCATCAATAATTAAAATTCTCATAAATCCCCCCACTCTTTTTTCTATCATCTCACTCTGCTTCCTACTTAAAAAAAAGCCATGCTTTTCCAAATTTCATAAATTATTTGCGCAATGCACCTTTGATGCGCTTTGGAATCGTAATAAATATCCGAAAATCTTCTCCCTTTGATATCCTGATATTCCCCCCGACACTCTCCACTCTGCTTTTCATATTCATAAGCCCCATCCCTCTGTGGTCCGAAAACTCAAATACAGAAATTCCCCTGTTTTTTCCCTCCCTCAGATAGTCATGAACGACGAACTGATACATAGCAGGATGCTCCTGTAAATGGATATCGACCGCATCATTCGTACTATATTTTAAGATATTCGAAACCGCTTCCTTTACCACTCCCATCATCACATACCTGATTTCCGCCGGAACATTTTTTCCCATATCCATTTCCAGACGAAGGAAATAACGTTCCTTCAAAGGCTCCACAATCTGTCTGACCGCATCCTCTATATCCACCGACTCATCATGCAGATCATGTACACTGGTCCGGATACTTTTCATCGCCAGATCAAGGGTATCCTTCACTTTGCTTAGCTGCGTATGCAAAGGTTCCTCTTTATATATCGTAAAAAGTGCCCCTAACTGTAATATCGCCCTTGTAAGCATATGCCCTACATGGTCATGGATTTCTCTGGCAATCCGGTTTCGCTCCTGTAACTGTGCCGTATAAATTTCCTGATCCTTTGCAAAAAGAAGGGATAAATGCTTTTCCCGCAGCTCCTCCTCTTTTACGACAAACTCATCCCGAAGTCTTTTATACTCCAGTCTCATCCTGACCAGACGCTCTGACCGAACGCTAAGCCAGCAGGAAAAAGCAGAGAGAAAGCCCACATAAAATAAAAGCTCTAACCCCACCTTTGACCAGACAGCAAAAAGAAAGGAACAAACGCCCAGAATCATACCCAAATAATTTTTCACAGCCACCAGATCATAAAAAATCACCGGAAGCAGTACAAACAATTTCGGCGAAAAAAAAGAAAAAGCTATCCAAAAAAACTGTAGAGAACAGACGATCCATTTCTGGAATTTTTTATCTGTCAAATCCTTCTGATCCATTTTCCTTAGAAGCGCATAGCAAAAAAAGGTAATGCTTAAAGTCAGATAAATAACGACAATAAGGTATTTGCCGGTAAAAAGCTTTCCCATGGCAAATACCATAAAAAGAAATATGATAATACGATCCGTAAATTTTTCCATATCCTGTTACCTCAGGATTTTCTAAGATTTACCACTGCGAGCCCCAAAGCCAGACACACCACTCCGAACAAAAGCTCCATGGAAAAGCAGCCCGCCAACTCAGAAAATCCTTTTCCCGCATCAATCCTTTCAAGGCTCACCGCATACCAGTAAGTAGGTAAAAATTTTCCCACAGTCTTTACCCCATTTCCAAGGACAGAAAGCGGAACAAAGATTCCTCCCAGAAAGGAAAAACCAAGTGCAATGATATTTGTAAGCACATCCATCGCTTTCCGTATCCCCAGGAAAGAAAAGGAATCCATCAGAATCAGTAACATCGCTGTCACCACAGTAAACAAAAAAAGATTAAGCACTGCATATGCCCATTTCCCATGAAACACATCCTCACCTAAAAAGCAGGAGGTAAATATTGTAAGTCCCAAAAATACCAGAAGAGAAACCACAGCGCCACCGGCTGCCAGTGCAATGTTACAGGCAGTCTCACTGACCGCCGAAATACTCGTCCGGTTTCGTATCTCCTTCTCCCGAAATACCAGGATGACAGGAAGTACACAGGAAAGGAGAATCGTCATCACAGGATACGGCAAAAACAGAAAGAGACTGTAGAGCTTGCTTCCATTCGCCGAAATACTGATGCTGTTATTTGGATGCGAATTTTCCTTTTCCAATCCCGGAATTTCTACAAATTCTTCAAAATCCACCGATTTCTCCGTATTTGCGACAGCATCCTCTAAAGAAAATCCCGCCCTTTCGAACCTCGCCACACTCTCTAAATAGGAGCTTAGCTGTATATTGATGAAAACTCCTGCCGCCTGACCGGAATCGGAAAGGCTCTCTACCTTTAACGGATTTTTTTCCAGATGATTTTTTTCAAATCCATCCGGTATCGTGATATAAGCACTGATTTCCGTATAGTAGATCAAATCCTTCACCAAATCCTTATCATACGCTTTTTCCTCCACCGTATGCTGTTTCTTTAAATATTTTACAAAGGCGTTCGAAAGAGTCGAATGATCCTTATCTACTACTGCAATATGATAGCTTTCATTTCCATATTTGACTTCTCCCTCACTGTTTCCAAACTGTGCCGCCACCATAAAGGTCATAAAAGCACAAATTCCCAAATAGAGAAAAAGTCCGGGTTTATAGCTCCAGGCAATTTTAAAAAAGGTTTTAAAGACTTGCATAGCTCTTCCTCCTTGACATGATCAGACCACAAATAAGGAAGACGACCGTTAAAAGAACCATATACAGAATGGCACGATAATATCTTCCTGAAATTCCAAACATATTGATGCTGTAAAAGGCATCCGTAATGACGGCAGACGGATTGATCCGGTTCAGGAAGGGAACATTCTTTTCGATAATGACCTTCATCTGCGCAAACATCAGTCCCGACAGGAAACCGCCTCCTACGGTCACTGTAGTTAAAAGAGTATACTTGGTTTTCGAGGACAGATTTCCAATATGGCCGATAAAAAATCCCAAAGAGACACCCAAAACGGTACCAAGGATGGCAGTCAGGTAAATTACCAGAGTATTTCCTCCAAATTGAATTCCCAGACCGAAAATCAAATAGGTAAGACCAATCATCGTGATCACGATCTGAACAATCAGTGCAGCGAGAAGTCCGATAAACTCATAAACACCCTTATGAATGGGGGATACATTCACTCTCGCTCCCACATCCGAAAGGTTCGCCTGACACTCGATTGGTACTGCCACTCCCGCCATGGAAGCCATCATGCACATCATCGCAATCAGATTATAAAAATATGCTACATAGGGATCTTTATTTTCGCCGGAAAGCGATTTTTCCTCTACAAAAGAGAGCTCCTCCTCCAGATCATTCAGTACCCCTTCAAGCTCCTGCGGAGAATGAAGGGCTGTTTCCGTAATCATCGTCACATACTGTCTGAATGTGCTCACGATGCTGGTCAGTATACTCTGATGGATACCGCTTTTCTTTACGAGCAGCTTAATATCCGTCACATCACCCGTGTCGATGATTCCATCCACCTTTTCCTTTTCTAAAAGTGTTTTTGCCTCCTCCATATCTGCGGTTTTTACGCGAAGAATCTTCGTTCCATCCTCATAGGTCAGATTTCCTAACATTTCAGAAAACGAAGATGACTCCGAAAGATATTTATCATTTTGAAGAAAATCATACGCCTCTCCCAAATCCTCTACGGGCAAAGCGGGCATTCCCTCTCCTTCTACCAGTGCCACAGGAATCGTCGTATTTCTGCTGCTTTTGTATATAGACGAAAAGGCAACAAAAAAAAGAGTTCCCAGTACCAGAGAAAATGCCAGGGACCACATGAGTGCTTCCTTGTTCCTGATATGGATTTTTAATCTGCTGATAAAAATATGAAAAAGCATTCCTCTCACTCCTTGTCTCGTAATTCTTTTCCGGTAATCTCTAAAAATACATCATTTAAGGTCGGAAGCTCTGAATAGATTCGTTCATAGTCCATCTGATGCTCTGAAAAATAGCCCGCCACATGTGTAATATTGTGCTTGCCGCCACTGCATTTGATGGTCAGGGTTTCATTCATGTACTTTACATCATAGACATGTGGAAGCGCGCGGATTTCCTCCATCGACTGCTCAGAAAGCTTACGGATTGTCACGATGACATTTTCGGTATTTTTTAGCAAAGACTTCAGTTCATCGCTCGTCCCCTCTGCCACCCTTTTTCCCCTGTCCATAATCAGGATTTTCGAGCAGAGCCTTTCCACCTCCTCCATATAATGCGAGGTATAGATAATCGTGGCACCGTTTTCGTTTAACTTTGCAATCCCCTCTAAAATATTATTTCTGGACTGGGGATCGACTGCAACGGTCGGCTCATCAAAGATAATGAGCTCCGGTTTATGAGCAATTCCACAGGCAATATTTAACCTGCGAAGCAGACCTCCGGAAAGCTTCTTCGGATAAAATTTTTTAAATTCCAAAAGCCCTACAAACTCCAGTGCCTCCTCTACATACTGTTTTCTTTTTTCCTTTTCCTTTATGTAAAGTCCACAGAAATAATCTGTATTTTCATACACGTTCAGTTCATTAAAAACCGCCACATTCTGAGATACCACACCAATCCTTTTTTTGATATCCAGCCGGTTTGGTGTCATCCTTTCCCCAAATATTTTTATCTCTCCATTATCATATGCCAAAAGCGATAAAAGACAGTTGATCGTCGTCGTCTTTCCCGAGCCATTCGGTCCCAAAAGCCCAAACGCCTCCCCCTTTTCAATCCGAAGACTGAAATTATCCAGGGCAATCAGCTCCTTATACCTTTTGACTAAATGATCGATTTCCACTACGGTATCACTCATAAAAGACCTCCCTGCGCTATCGTTTTGTTCACTTTCATAATCCATTATAAACATTTTTCATCTGTTTTAAAGTGAAAAAAATCATAAATCGACATTACATTTGTCACATCAGAACAAAGCAGGCAGGCCCGCTTCAGCTCTTTGGATTCCTCACCCACAAGACGTTTGCTCACTTTGTGCTTTCACAAGTCTTTTTTCTCTTTTTCCCTGTAACCGACCATCTCCTTCTCTTTCCCGCTAAGCTCTGCCTTTTCCAAAAGCTCCGGTCGCCTCTGTGCAGTCCGAAGGACAGACTGCTCCCTGTACCACTCCGCTAAAAGCTTATGATTTCCGGAAAGAAGGACAGGCGGCACCTGCTTTCCCCGCCAGATTTCCGGTCTGGTATACTGCGGATATTCTAAAAGAGAGTCTGAAAAGGATTCGGTCGCAGCAGAGCTGTCATTATTTAAGACTCCCGGAACCAGTCTCGAAATCGCATCCATCATCACGAGTGCCGGAAGCTCCCCGCCAGTCAGCACATAATCGCCAATCGAAACATGATCTGTCACGATTTCCTCCAAAACACGCTCATCAATCCCCTCATAATGACCACATAAAAGGATTAAATTCTTCTCCTTTGCAAACTCCTCTGCCATACTCTGATGAAATGGTCTTCCCTGTGGTGTCAGGTAGACGAGCCTTGGTTTTTTTTCCTCCGGTACGATTCCATAAAATCTCCTTAAAATATCCAGATAGCACAAATACACCGGTTCTGCCTGCATGACCATACCCGCACCGCCGCCATAAGGATAATCGTCCACCCGGTTATGCTTATTATTGGCATAATCTCTGATATTCACTGCATTTACAGAGATGTGTCCTGCCTTTATCGCCCGTCCCGTGATACTGACCTCCATCGCCTGTATAATCATTTCCGGAAATAATGTCATTACATGAAAATTCATGGTTCTTCCTCCAAAAGCCCCGGCAGGATATGCACGACAATTTTTTTCTCCTCCACATCCACACTTTTCACACACTGTGGAATCACCGGCAAAAGCACTTCCTCCCCCTCATGCTCTACTACATAAACAAGATTCGCACCCGTTTCCAATACATCCTTTAAAACACCAAACTTTTCTCCATCCTCTGTAAAAATCTCTGCATCCATAATATCTGCCAGATAATACTCTCCCTCCTCTAAGGGAACTGCATTTTCCCTGGTCACGTAAAGGTCACAGCCCTTGTATTTTTCTATGTCATTGATATTATCTATCCCTTTGAATTTCACAATCACCAGATTTTTAAAATACCGCACCTTCTCCACTTCTAATTCTGTCTTTTCTCTTCCCGTATCTAAAAAAACCTGTTTTAAAAAATCAAACCGCTTCGGATCATCTGTCGTCGGAAAAACCTTGACTTCCCCCCGCACACCATGCGTATTTGCAATCGCACCTACTCGAAAAAAATCTTCTGCCATAAATTCTCCTCTCATCTATAAAAAAACTCGTTATTTTTTACATCAGCCGGTAAAAAGGAAAAAGCCCATACCCAAGGGCACAGGCTTAAAAGCATATATCCTAGTGACCGATTTCCACGATCACCTTTTTATCAGTCTTAGAAGCAGCAGCCTTCACCATTG
>JAFVAA010000052.1 GCA_017476305.1 Lachnospiraceae bacterium | reverse complement strand
CTCTGAGCTTATGAATTTCCGTAACCTTTGCTTTTCTCTGCTTTCTTCCTGCGCCGCTTTCTCCGGAAAAGGAAAGAGAGATTTCATCCTCTTTACATTCTACCACACATTCATCGCTTATGAAAAGCCTTCCTGATAATTTTTTTGCTTCTAATGTCAAATCCAGCGAAATATTTTTAAAAGAAAACTTTTCTCCTGTCTCTACCAGAATTTCTTCCTTCCGGTAATTCTCCAATTCTTCAATCGGATTTTGCAGGATTTTTCCATCAGCATAGCGAAGCTCTCTTGGAATCGTCATCAGATGCTGCCACTCCTCCGTCTCCAGCCGGCCTTTATAGTCTGCATCCGGCATACCGGCCCAGCCGATCAGAATCCGTCTTCCTGTTTCATCCAGAAAAGTCTGTGGTGCATAAAAATCAAAGCCCATATCCCACTCTGTAAATTCATCAGTGCCTTTGATAAAATATCCCGACTGGTATATATTCTGAAAACGGTATTCCAAAGTCTCAAGTCCCTGTGGCGAAATCGATAAAATTTCCTTTCCATCCAGTTCAAAAATGTCCGGACACTCCCACATATACCCGAAGGTTTCCTCCGTCGTATACGTATGGTCGTAAGAAAAATGCTTTAAATCCTCTGAACGGTATATCAGAATCGCTCCCTTATCCCCCTGTCCATTTCCATATAATATGACTCCGAGTACCATGTAATAGCTTCCATCTTTTTTATAGATTTTAGGATCCCTGACATGATTCGTACACTCCGCAGGATAATCTGCATTCGTAAGAAGCAATTCCTTTTCCGAGAAATGAACCCCGTCTTCCGAGCTGACATAAATGACATTCGCCCCACGCCCGGAATAAATATAATCATGCTCCCCTTCTTCCTTTACATTTCCCGTATAGTACAGATGCATCCTGTCCTCTTCTACCCATGCACAGCCGGAATAGACTCCGTCCTTATCAAAGCTCTCATCCGGAACGAGCGGAGCCCCCTGATAAGTATAGGAAATCAGATCATTACTCGTAGCATGTCCCCATGCCTTCATCCCTCCATCCACATGAAACGGAGAATATTGAAAAAAAACATGGTACACTCCATGAAGCTGACATAACCCGTTCGGATCATTTAACCATCCCACAGGAGGCATCAGATGAAAAACCGCACGGTATGGAGAGGCTTCTATCCTTTCCCTCTTTTCTGATTCTGTCTTTTTGATTTTTTCCTGTATTTCTTCCCCTAACGAATTCATATACACCCTCCCTCCATATTTTTTCTTCCACCCATATATGAATAGCAAATGCATTTTAGAAAAAAGTAAATGCATTTGCCATCCTGTTACCCCGGGTCTGTAACGATTCAGTCAAGCCTTAAACGTTCCCCGGTCTTCCTTCTAAATTTTCATCAGCAGATCCCCATGTCTGATAGCTCCGGCATCCTTTTTCCAGAGATTTTCATAATCATCCGAATTTGTAATGATAACCGGTGTCGTCAGATTGTAACCTGCATTTTTAATGCCATCCATGTCGAACTCCAGTAAAAGGTCACCCTTTCTCACGCTCTGACCATCTGACACATGGGCTTTGAAAAACTGTCCATTTAACTCTACCGTATTGATTCCGACATGAATCAGCATTTCCATGTCTCCCTGGGAAAGTCCCAGTGCATGCTTCGTATCATATACCATATCCACTGTTCCATCAAACGGAGCATAGACCTTTCCTTCACTCGGCACTACTGCCATGCCATCCCCAAGGACCTTGGCTGCAAACGTATCATCCGGAACATTCTCCATTGCGATTGCTTCACCGGAAAGCGGACTGTACACCTCGCCCATATTCGCATTGCTGACAGGAGCAGCCGCAGAGCCTCCAGTCGTTTCTGCACTGGCAGGAGTTTCCTCTTCCTCATCCTTATGGAGAATCCAGGAAACTGCAAATGCGATACCGGCTGAAACCACCATTACCAAAAGATATCCCATCGTATTATTTGTCGTGATCAAAAATCCAAATACACCGGTAATTCCATAAGCACTCGCCCATACATGTGTCATGCCGGCAACCAGACCACCGACACATCCACCGATACATCCGGCGATAAACGGTTTCACATATCTTAAATTCACACCGAAGATTGCCGGCTCCGTAATTCCTAAGAATGCGGAAAGAGATGCCGGAAGGGCTACGGATTTAGCTTTCTTGTTTTTCGTCTTGATTGCTAACGCAAGTGCAGCAGCACCCTGTGCCACATTGGCAGCTGTCGCAATCGGCATCCAGATATTCTTTCCATCGGCACTGATAAGCCCCGCCTCGATTGCATTGTACATATGATGCAGACCGGCGACCACAGTAGGCGCATTGAACGCTCCG
>JAFVAA010000625.1 GCA_017476305.1 Lachnospiraceae bacterium | reverse complement strand
GTGCAAGGAAAAAGAAAATGATAAAAATCGTCAAAATAAAGACGAGTATTTTAACAAAAATCTGCTTCCGGATGTAGAGCCTGAGGCGGATAAGCTGCTTATTCAGTTGTCCCTCTGAGGTCAGGACAGGAGTAAGAATCAGTCCTAAAATCAGTGGGGCCAGTACGATCCCTGCGGAGAGGCAGACCACGGGAACAGAGCTTTCCCGCTTTGCATCCGGCGGCACGGCTTCTATAGCATCTGTAAAATCAATGATCTCCTGCACATATTTTATATTCAGGAAAAGTTCGTCCTTCGATTCATTGGGAAGATGATATTTTTTATAATAATCCTGCATGGAGTAGATCGCACCTTCGGTATCCAAAATATAGGAGGAGGCTGCATCTGCGAGCTCTTTTATCAATGTATTCACAATAGTAGTCTGTGATTTTGAAAAACGGATGGTGAGATGCTCGTTTTTTCCGTCTATGATAGAGGAAATGTAATTTTTGGGAACGATGAATAGGACATGGCTATCCTCATCAAAAAAATGATTTTCCGCGGTCTTTTTCTCGATTCGTTCGATATGAAAAGAATATCCCATATCCGGCATATTATTTGCCGTTTTAATGATCCAGTCGATAAATGGCTCCTCCTTTTCTGCCAAAATTCCGATGAAAACAGGTTTGCTTTTTTCCTCCCTGGCAGAATTTGCCCGGATCAGAAAAATACAAAAAAATGTGACGGCAAGTAAAAGAAAGCTTCCAAGAAGCAGTTTAGGAAGCTGTAACAGAATCTTTTTGGTCTCCAGTAAAAAGTATTGAAGTAAGCGTTTCATTTCAAAGCACCGCCCCTGCTACATGATGAATATTTCCGTCGTACAAATACGGAGTGAGGATTCCGTTTTTCAGGATATACAAAGTATCACATAAATTTATTTCCCGTTCCTCATGTGTGGTAAGGAGGATGGCATTCCCTTTCCTTTTATATGCCTTCAGATAGGTTTCGATCCGCTCTTTGCACGGGATATCTAAGGCAGCGCCCGGTTCATCTAAAAGAAGGATGCCCGGATTCCCGGCCATGCAGCAGCCGATGGCAAGCCGCTTTTTCATGCCGCCGGACATTTTTTTGACAGGAACCTTTAAAAAATCGGAAATTCCCAGTATGGACAGAAATTCTCCCTGGAGTTCTTCCTCCAGAGAAAGCGGGCTGTCACAGTACCAAAGTTTGAGATTATCATAGGCAGTAAGTTCCGGGATGAGTGGTGGCTCCTGTGGGACATAACCAATGCGTGAGTAGTCATTTCCTGTATTTTTTGAATCCATCTGTCTGTCATCATACCAAAGGAAGCCGCTGTCAGCTTTTTGAATCCCTGCCAGGATAGAGAGCAGGGTGGATTTTCCACAGCCATTTGCACCTAAGATACCGACGCATTCTCCCGGCGTTATCCGAAAAGTAATATCCTTTAAAACGACTTTCCTTTTTCTGGAAAATTTTTTTTGAAAAAAGCTTTTTTTCAAATGCTCTGCACCAAAGGATTTCCATGCACTCTGCATACCGTTTCTCTCCCCTCTTGTATTCTTTGTTTAGTGTAACACAATTAGCAAAAAAATCCTAGTACATCATAAATTTAATTCCTTTTTGTCAAATGCATGTGAAGCAATGTCATTTCGTTAAGCATTACTTCCTGTAACTGCATTATGGCTTAACAAAATGACATTGCCGTGTTTCGTGTAGCAAAATTAATTTTTGGCGGGGAAAAGTTTTTCTTGATTTTATAGAGCGGTTGCTATACTATGTATATTGGTATTGTTATCTGCGGCCGGAGCCGTTTGATATACTCGTAAACGAAATTAATTTCCTTTACGAGTATCAAGGATGCACACGGATTTGCAGTGGTATTTGCTGCTTCGCAGCGCAAATCCGGCGCACTCATTAACGAAAAAATTGGAAATTGTTTTCGTTAATGATTATAATAAAAATAAAAAGATCAGAGCACTGTAGGAATGGCAGTGCAGAAATGAGGGAATTATGAAATGTAGTAATTGTGGGGCAGAGGTGAAGGAAAATGTAAAGTTTTGTGAGGTCTGCGGACAGCCCGTGGGAGATCAAGATCCTGCAGAAGTACCTTTTGTGAATGGACAGTCTGCGGGGACAGGCGGGCCGCAGAAAAAGAAATCGAAAGCACCATTCATCGCATGTATTGCGGTTCTTGCGGCAGCAGTCGTGGGCATTGTGGCATTTGCCATGCCGATGCTTCGTAAGGCGACGATGAAGCCTGCGGATTTTATGCGGTATGCAGAGGAAAAGAGCCGGGACAGCGGAAAGGCGAAGCTTGAGAACTCCTTTGGGCAGCTGGAGAAGGTACTGAATTTTTCGGACAGCTCTAGAAAATCTGTGATACAGGTAGAAATTTCGGATGATATTAAAAATATGCTAAGCAGCTATGCTATGTTAGCCGGGGTACAGCTTCCAAATCTGTCAAAGCTGAATGACATTTCTATCGAAATGCAGAGCGGAGCGAAGGGGGATGCACTTCAGTCGAACTATACGTTAAAGGCAAACGGAGAAAGCCTTTTGACTGCAAAACTGTATACGGATTTTCAGGCGAAAAAGCTGTATTATCAAATCCCGGAGCTTTCTAAAGCCTATCTGGATGCGTCAGGAACCTTTGATGCGGCAGAGGATACGGGAATTGCCGGGATGTTGGATTTTTCGCAGGCTATGAAATCAGGAGAGGCATTTCCGTCTGCGGAGGATGCGGGGAAGATCTTTGAAAGGTATACGGATATCCTGATCAGATCCATAAAGGATGTAGAAAAGCAAAAGGATCAGACCTGTGAAGCAGAGGGAGTTTCCGTAAAGGCAGACCTTTATACGGCGAAGTATGAGGGGAAGGCGGCTGCAGAGCTGATAAAGGAGCTTGTGAATACCTTAAAAGAGGATGAGCAGGTCATCGGGTATTTGGAAAAAACCGGCATCGACAAAGAAGAGTTTCAGTCCGGTCTGGAAGAGGATTTGGAGGAATACGCGGATGCGGAGGATGATAAAGTATATGTGACGATATCGGATTATGTTTCGGGAGAAGAAATCATCGGCCGTGAATTTAAGAGCTATAAAAATAAAGAGGCAAAAGAGCCGGATACGGTCATTCAAATGCTTATGCCAAAGGATCAGGAAAAGAGAGGGTTTCTTTTTTATGCAGAATCGATGTCAGAGGAGATTTTTAAAGTTTCAGGAAATGGAATCTTAAATGGGACGGTATTTGAGGGAGAGTTTTCCGCAGAAAGTCCGAAGCTTATGGAGGAGGCAGGACAGATTACCTCCGGTGAGGTTTTCCATATTAAGGTAAGCGACTATGATGTGAAGAAGGCAGAGGCAGAAGAGGGAACCGGAAAGATAGAGCTTACCATGCCGGGAATTGCACAGCTTTCTACCTTTAAACTCGTGATGGAATCCGGTGGAACGATGGATGCTTCAAAGGCTGCTATAGAGATATCCATGGGAGAACAGAAGATTTGTAATCTGAACATCCTAAGCACGAAGGAAGCTGCTATCGAAGTCAATGAGCCGGCTTCCGGAGATACGGTCTATGATGTTACGAATGCAGAGGATACAGAGAAGTATCTGCAGGAAATGGATACGGAAGGGGTATTAAATAATATCCAGGATAAGACGGGAATTGATATAAAATCTCTCTTATCCCTGTATGGGGATGATACGGTACTTGATGAAGATGGTATAGTGGCACCGGGAATGTCTGCAGATGGACCTGCCGCAGTATTCCGGGCAGATATACAGTAAAGGGAAAGGAGAAGAGCGATGAGTAAGATTAGAGACATTGACCTGGCACCGTCCGGGGCACATAAGATTGAATGGGTGAGGAGGAACTGCCCGTTACTCCGAAGTCTGGAGGAGGATTTCCGAAAGGAGAAGCCTTTTGAGGGAAAGAGGATTGCCCTTTCCATCCATCTGGAGGCAAAGACAGCATATCTATGTAAGGTGCTGGCTGCCGGAGGAGCAGAGATGTTCATTACAGGAAGCAATCCTCTGTCTACACAGGATGATGTGGCAGCAGCCCTTGTGGATGCGGGCTTAAATGTATTTGCATGGCGTGGTG
>JAFVAA010000624.1 GCA_017476305.1 Lachnospiraceae bacterium | reverse complement strand
GATCTTCTCTACGATATGGCTGCTAAAAACCTCAATATCCTCCTTCTCATATCTGCAGAAAACACCGAATACATCTGCTTCCATGCGGCATACCACAGATTCCTTCATCTTTCCGGCACACTCTTTGATCAGATTGGCAAAAAAGACAAGCAGTCTGTCCCCCTCTTTTTCTCCAAAAAAGGAATTATATAAACGAAAACGATCGATATCTACATGTAAAAGCGCATACTCCGAAGGATGGTCATTTACATCCACCTTATGGATTTCCTGAAAAAACTTCGTCCTGTTATAAAGTCCTGTGAGCGCATCATGCTCTGCCAGATATTTTTCGAACTTCTGCGCATCATAACGGCTCCGGCCTATAATGTTTTCCATCCGCAGCTTTAGTGAATCCTTATTCACAGGCTTTGCAATAATATCCCATGCTCCCGACTCCAGACATTTCTTTTCTGTCTTCCAGTCCACATCTCCTGTCATCACCAGAACAGGAATTTTTGAAAAACGGGGATCGTTTTTCATGAAACGAAGCACCGTATAACCATCATATCCGGGCATGATGAGATCCAAAATCACTGCAGAAATGCTTTCATATTCCTTTTCTAAGATATCTAATGCCTCCTGTCCGTCAGAAGCCTCTAACGTACTATACTGATCTGACAGAATTTTTCCTGCAATCATCCGATTGACTGCCTGATCGTCTACGATCAGAACTGTATTTCCCTGACTCTGTGTCTCCGGTACTGTTTCGGAAAGGAGCTCGATCACGAGCTTTCGCATTTTCTTATCTGCATCTATCACATATACAATATTTGACGTTACCTGATAAGCAGTCTTTCCCATCTGCTCGGTCTTTGATATGGAGCATGCAGTATCCATTGCACAAAGTCCGGTGCAGTTGCTGCATCTGGTTTCATAGCCCCAGGAGGAATAACACTCCTCGCCTTCTGTCAGATTTCCCGCCTCATCAATCGTGACAATGCACATTTTATGCGGATCTACCAGACGCACAATGTCAAAAATACGTCCGGCAATTTCCATAGTCTGCGCCAGAGCAGCAGACGAAATCGTAGAAATCTTCTTCATAGTACGCCCTCCCTTCCAAATGCAATGTCTCTATAAAATCATGTCCTATACCAGGGAACTGTTTCAAAATAACCAAAACAGTAAAAAACAAAAAGGTATATAAACACAAATCACCAAACTATATCTAGTACATTATACACCATTTCTTCCACAATTTGGCATGACATTTCACCCGAAGGGTTCCTGTTTTCGCAGTTTCGATAATTTTTTTCAGTAGCATTTCACAGCTTTGGAAAAACTGTGCTTTATCTTTTTCTCAAAATATCCACCGTATGCGCAGCAGCCCCCAAAAGCTCTTCCCTTTCGCAGGTTGCCAGATGATAGCGCAGAAACAGTGCATAGGTCTCCTCATCCATCGCATTTAAGACCGGACGCATATAGTTCGCCGGCCCGTCTGCAGAGATCAGCTTCACCCGCTCTAACTCCGCTCCTTCTTTTAGCGCATCTATTTCTTCGATTCTCACATAGGAGTAGAGATCCTCTTCTGTAGAAACACTTTGGAACGTTTCGTCCAATTTTCCTGCCGCCAGACTCTCCTTTATAAAGTTTTCCCTGAATCCATGTGTCAGTACACAAAATTCATTCATACAATAAGCAACAAAAATAAATCCGTCCTTTTTTGTCACCCGCTTTGCCTCGGAAAGTGCCCGAAGCTTTTCTTCAAAGGAATAGAGATGATACATCGGACCAAAAAGCAAAGAAAGATCAAAGCTGCCATCCGCAAACTTTTTTAACTTTAGTGCATTTCCCTGATATGCCTTTACGGTACTGTTTTTTTTCTTTAAAATACCCAGATTGTACTTCACGAGTTCTACTGCCGTCACATCAAATCCTTCCTCCGCCAGGGCCACACTATACCTTCCTGTGCCTGCACCGATATCGATGATCTTTGTCTGCTCCGGCGAATCTGTTTCTGATAAAATCTGCTCCAGGGCATCATGAATATAGTGCATGGAAGTCACGAACTCTACATTTCCATGTCTTCTTAGTAAACGCTTTTCTTCATTAAATTTATTATAGTATTTTTCTAAAGGACTAAATTCTCCCACTCCGTTTTCCTCCTACGAACCATCCCTTCCATTAGCGCAGATACTTTCGCACATCCAGGCCCTCTTTTTTCGCTACTGCTATGAGCTGCTGCTCATTTGCCACTTCCAGAGCATACATTTCATTTCTTACGGTCTGCGAACGTAAATTTTTATTCTTCCGGTAATAACTTAATAAATCTTTTCGTAAACGTTTTGCATCAATCGTTCCAATCATAAAATCCATCCGTATGACCTCCCCTACTTGATTTTTCGAACCTCATCCGCATTGCTTTCTGCAATAATATAGTGTGGTCTTTTTTTCGTTTCGAGATACATCTTTGCTAAATACTGTCCCATCACGCCGATGGAAAAAAGCTGAAGACCACCTAAAAATAAAATAACACAGATCGTAGATGCCCAGCCTGCCACCGGATCTCCAAACACTGCCCGTCTGATTACTACGAATAAAAGCACAAAAAAGGAAAGCATCGTCATGATAATCCCAAACCATGAAGCCATGCTGAGCGGTACCTGGGAAAAATTGATAATCCCGTCTAAAGCATATTTAAAAAGAGAAAAGAAGTTCCATTTCGTCTCTCCTGCTACACGCTCCACATTTTCATAAGGAAGCCAGTATGTCTTAAATCCAACCCATCCGAAAATTCCCTTGGAAAACCGGTTGTACTCGCACATGGAAACCACTGCTGTCACCATATCCCGGTTCATCATCCGAAAATCTCTGGCTCCATCTACGATATCCGCATCGGAAATTTTATTGATCAGTTTATAAAATTTTCTGGCAAAAAAGCTTCGGATCTTTGGCTCTCCTTTTCTGGTCACACGCCTGGTCGCCACACTGTCATACTCACCACGTTCCATGATAGAAAGCATTTCCGGCAATAAAGAAGGCGGATCCTGCATATCTGCATCCATCACTGCCACATAGTCTCCCTTCGCATGGCAAAAGCCGGCATACATGGCAGCCTCTTTCCCGAAGTTTCTCGAAAAAGAAAAGTACATGACACGTGAATCCTTTTCAGAAAGACGTTTCATGATTGTAAGCGTATCATCGGAAGAACCATCATTGATAAGTAAAAGTTCATATTCTGTCTCTATTTCCTGCATTACCCGGATTACCTCTTCATAAAAAACAGGAAGAGATTCCTGTTCATTGTAGCAGGGAACAATCAGTGAAAGCATTTTCATACAGCACCACCATTCCTTTTCATCCTGTTTCCCGACTTTTTTAGCCTATCCAAAATTTCCCCGGCACCTGCAAAATAAAATCCCATGATACAGATAGCAATTCCGGACAAAAGAAGTCCCGTTTTAAATCCCGGTGGCGAAAAAGAAAGCGAAAGAGTATGCTTTCCGGGCGATGTGCGAATTGCCAGAAAAGTCCCCAGATAGCTTTCATACGGAACCTTTTTCCCGTCAATCTTTACCGTATACCCCTTTTCAAAAGGAATCGAAGTAGCTATGCACTCTCCTTCTCCCACTTCTATCGTCCCGGAGAGACTCCCGCCTCTGTGGGATTCAATCTGTATCGCCCCGCCACGCAGTTTTTCTAAAGCCTCCTTTAACTCCGTCATATGAAGTGCCGCAATCCATGCAGCATCAAAAGAGGCATTTTCCGAACGAACCTCTACAGAAACCCTTTCCCCCAGTGAAAAGGTTCCCATATAAACGGCACAGGTCGTCTCCGATGAAAAATACTTGTTCACAAACTGACCATTTACATAGATTTCTCCCCAGGAGCCCCCTGTTGCGTGCATATATAAATACATCGGCTGATCACTCCCCGCCGCAAAAGAAAGCGTCACATTCGCATCCTGATCGTCCCGTGTATATTCCTGCGGTGTCAGATACTCTCTTCCTTCCCCTGTGAGTGCAGAAAGAAGTGAATTTTGATTTTGAAACACATCACCGGATAATTCATTTAAATCAAAACACGCTTCTTTCGCCGGAAAGCAGAAAGGAAGCACCAGAGGATTTTTATATAAGGTGACATCCCCGCTCTTTGCAACTTCTTCATACACTTCCGGAACAATCTTTGTCGCCATCCGGTATTTCACCCCCAAAAGACTGTCTACCAACGGAGTTGCACCGAAACCGGAGTTCCAGAACCATGTCTGTGCCAGTCCCAGCCTCGGAGTAGTCGCATTGATCATGGCATTATACGTAGAAGAATAATGTGTCAGACTATGATACCCCAAAAGCATAGAGTCATTTAACGAAAAAAAGTAATCCTTGTCCATACGGTATAAACCGTCATCTTCTGATTTTGCAAGTTCTGTCAGAGGACTCGTCTTTTCATAAAACGAGGTATATTCCGAAATATCCATATAACCAAACTGATTTCCAAGTCCCTCAATGCAAACAGAGGCATTGTACCCCGTTTCAACGATGCATATCACAGCCATGATGCCAATCACGGAATACTCCATCCGTTTACCGGAAAAAGAAACCTCTGCAAAGGCAAGATATGCCAGATATACCATAAAAAAACCAAGTAAAAAGGT
>JAFVAA010000623.1 GCA_017476305.1 Lachnospiraceae bacterium | reverse complement strand
CCATTTTTGAGTTTGCCTTAAAATTGTAGATGATTCAACTTATGGGGCATTGGATAGACAGGGCATTTTTGTAGGTGCTAAAAATGCCGCTGATAGTGTAGAGATACCTGCCGATAATATAAATGACGGACGAAAAATAACCGTTCACACCGAAAAAAGGTCGTTTCACATAGGATGTATAGAAAACGGCATCTGATTAGAGTTAAAATATAATTGGCGAGGTGTATCATTATGAGAATTGCAATCTGTGATGATGAAGTAAAAGTGCGGAATGTGCTTTATAAAAAAGTAAAGAAAAGCTGTCCGGACGACAGGATTGACATTTATGCAAGCGGTGAGGAACTGTTAGCGACGGACGCACTTCCGGACATCTTGTTACTTGATATAAAGATGCCCGGTCTTTCTGGTATGGAAACTGCAAAGAGGATTCGGAAAATGAGTGAGAAAATGGTACTCATTTTCGTTACCGGAGAGGAACGGTATGTTTTCGATTCCTTTGATGTAGGGGCTTTCCATTATCTTGTAAAGCCGTTTTCTGATAAAAAGCTATTAGAAGTATTGGAAAGGGCAAAGGCTGCTCACGATAAGACAAGTGGAAAAGCAGAAAAGCGGTATATTACAGTTACTTCGGGAGGGATGCATATCCGGATCTGCCTGGATGACATTATTTATGCGGAAGTGTTCAACGCAAAGGTGATTGTCCATACTGTAGATTCAGATATTGAATACTATGGAAAGCTGACAGAGCTTGAAAAAACTGCCGGGGAGGATTTCTTTCGCACACACAGGGCATATCTGGTTCATTTGAAGTATGTGCTTAAGTATGATGCTTCCAATATTTATTTGACAAAAGGAACTGCACTTGTATCAAAGCAGAATTATCCAAAGCTGATACAGAGGTTGATGGAATATAACAGAAGGGACGGACTTTTTTGAATATGGGAATAGAGAAATATTTGGAAATCATAAACATGGTATTCAGAATTATCAATATTGTGGTTAATTCTTGGATCATAGGAGTATTTGTAAAACCCTTTTTGAACGAGAAAAGGAAAGCAAAGTGGGTTTGTGTATCCTATCTGAGTGCGATGGTGGTTCTGTATTTTGTACCTTATGTATTTAGCGGGACATCAGCTTATGGGATAGGTATTGTAATATCCTTTGCGGTATGTGGGCTGACTGACAGATATAATATCCTGCAAAAGATATTTTTGGCAGTGACTGCATTTTTAATACGATGGATAGCGGCAGGGATTGTCTTGGAGCCTTGGAATGGAGTATGGGCATTAACCACCCGTCAGGTTATGGAAAGCTCTCAGGGTGTTCAGGTTGGAATGTTCCTGTTCGTGGAAGCCCTCCATGTAATCCTTGAAAACCTTGCTTTTTATTTTATGGTAAGGCTGATTCATAAAGTCTATTTACAGAAAAAAGAAATCATGAACCGTAAGGAATTGTTTCTTTTGCTTTCTCCGTATCTTGCGATTGTTTCCGGATATTTCTTTGTTAATTTTTTGGCGGAGGTATATGAAAAAGATACAAAGTATTACATCTGGAATACGCATATGGGATATCGGGGCTTCTCAGTCTTGTATCAGATTATATCATTTTTGGCTATTGTGGCGGGGATTATGTCTTATCAGTGGATCAAAGCAGCACAGGAGGACGAATTGCAGAGGGCTGTCATTGCCGAGCAGATCAAGGATATGAAGAACCATGTGGACAAAGTGGAAGAACTGTATCAGGGCATTCGTGGCATAAAGCATGACATCAATAACCATATTCTGGTACTGGAGGAACTGCTTGAAAAGGGAAATAAAAAAGAAGCGGGGGAATACCTGTCGGATATGCGGCAGGATTATGAGGATAGTGGGTTTTCCGTTAAGACCGGAAATCCTGTCACAGATGTGATTATTAGTGAAAAAGCAAAAGAGGCACAGGAAAAGGGAATGGAATTTACCTGCAGATTTGGATTTCCGGAGACTTCAAATGTACCCACCTATGATATTAGCGTCATTCTTGGAAATATTTTGTCAAATGCAATGGAAGCCGCAGAGAACAGTAATGAGAAGAAAGTCATGGTTTCCTCGGCAATGAAAAATCAGATTTATTTTATTGATGTGAAAAATAGTTTTGATGGTGTGCTGGATATTGATGAGGACACCGGACTTCCGCCTACTACAAAGGCAAAGAGTGAGGGGCATGGATACGGAATGCGGAATGTGAAAAAGGTCGCAGAGAAATATTATGGTGCAGTAGAGATAAAACCGGAGGATGGATGGATAAGGACAACAGTGATGATGGTGCTTCCGATGTAGGCTTTATAGCCTGATTTAATCCAATTTCCATTGTGAAATGTTCCATTCACAATGGAAAAAGGTCGTTTCACAGAATATGGCTTTAGATGTCTGTTCCTTATGTCGATGTTCCAAGTAAGAAACCATGAAATGAGTCAGATGACAATGGTTCGATTTTGCAATCCTATTGGTGTAATGATGGATATATGAAGAACCGATGGGCATTATGGGAGGGAAATGATGAATATTAAAACACAGGGAATATCCTTTTTTCAACAAAACAATGGCTTGAAAAGTACACAGGAACGCATGGAAAGACAGGCAAAGAGGGATAATCAGGTTGCTTTTTTTGAAAAGCAGAAAGAGAACCTTAAAAACATGAAGGCGGATACGCTTGATGATATTTCAAGGAAGTTAGAGCTTCTTCATGGATATAATGATCAAATAGCGGCGGCGAAACAGGAATACAACAATTCGCAGATGTTCCATGCAATGGATGAAGCAAGAGAACGAGCTGAAAAAATCAAAGAAGAAGCAGAGAAATATGCACCAAAGACTCCGGAAGAGCGGCTTGAAGAAATGGTTGAAGAAGCGACGGGTGTGGATAAGGATGCAGGTATGCTTTCGGATGTGATGGATGAGCTTACGGAAGTAGCAGAAGAAATGCAGGAATCGCTTGAAGAAGAAATGGAAGAAACGGCAGAAATGGTGGAGGAACAGCTATCAGACAGTCTTTCAGAGTTGGATGCCGGAAAGGTGCAGGAGGGCATTACTGGCACAAAGAGTATTGAGACTTTATCCGAGAATGAAGAAATTCTCGATAAATATAAGCGGATTGATATTCGCATATAAAATGAAATGTATTTCAATTAAAAGTCAAAGGAGGACGAGAATATGGCGATGGAGATTAACGGTGTATATGGTAACTATGCAAGTACCTATACAAATTCAAAGGAAACAAAACAGACGAAGGATGCAAAGCCTGCAAATGAAGCAGTTAAGGCAAATGAAACAAAACGCTCAGAATCAACAAGTCAAACATCGCAGGACTATCTTAATAATCTGCGAAAGAAGTATTCTGATGTAAATATCACTGTTGTTGATTTTAAGAGCGAAAAGCAGGAATTATCCTATAT
>JAFVAA010000622.1 GCA_017476305.1 Lachnospiraceae bacterium | reverse complement strand
TCGTACCGTATCGCGATGAGGTGTACCCGTTCCTCCAATGCTCCAGGAAAATGCCGGATGTTTCAGAAATACAGGAAATTCTGGATTTGGTGGCAAAAGAAAAACCGCTATGTATTGTGACGATTGGTGGAAATAGTATCGTAAGTGATTTATGCAGCAGGATCGTACCGACAATCGTGGTCTCTACGGTACCTTCCGGCAGAGTGCAGACCCGTGGTCAGTTTCAGGCGATTGGGAGAAGACCGGGGGAAGCAGATTTTGCCTGGGCCGGGAAACATCATCTTCCTAAGGAGCATTTTATAGAAAGCGTGTTTACTTCATCTTTTAAGAAACAGGAGCATTCTTATACAAGGCAGGATCTGGAGCTGCCGGAAAACGGTTTTATCGCCGCAATGGTCGGCGGACGACTGAGTGATGAGGTGGATGGAAAGTGTATGGATATGCTTGAAAAATTAATGGCACAAGGAATTTATGTTGCATTTATAGGGGGCTTCTGGCGATTCGAAGAATTCAGGAGAACGGATGCGCTTTTTGCAAAATATGCCATTGATATGGGGAAACAGGATGATGTATTAGCTGTTCTGGAGTGTATGGATCTTTATATGAATCCAAAACGTATAGGTGGAGGGACTTCTGTGGCAGAGGCCTTATATAAAGGGGTTCCGGTGGTAACATTGGATTATGGTGATGGTGGTCTGGGAGCCGGAGAGGATTTCTTTGTAAAGGATTATGAAGATATGCATGAAACAGTTCTTCGGTACGCTAAAGATAAAGAATTTTATTCTGAAATGAGTAAAAAGGCAAAAGAGCGTGCAGCCATTTTAACGAATAGTGAAAAGGAATTTGTGCGCCTCATGAATACTGCCATGAGCAGAGATGCGTTTCAGTGATAGAACAAAACAGGTCTTATGAAGCTTTTGAGGTTCATAGGACCTGTTTTGTTCCAGGAACTGCAGACCGGCGAAAATTTTTTGGACAGGTAGGCATATCAGGAAGGGTTGTACATATATATAGTTAAGAAGTATTTCTGAATTAAATTTTGGAAGGCTGCGGAGGAAAAATCAGAAAAATATAGAAAAAAGGAATCTGGAGGGGGCTATGGAACATATCACATTTGATCTACAGGAGAAAAAGGAACAGGTCTTTCATATGCTTTCTACAAAAATCCGTTCTGTATTTGAAAAAGAAAATTATGACTTTTTCAGGCTTCAGGATATTCGTATGCGGGTCGGAAAGCCTCTTCTGGTCGTGTATGGCGGAAAGGAATATCTGGTCACGATGGAGGGGGAATTTCGAAGGGATGTGGATCAGTCCGTAAAAATTTCCGAAGAAGATATCCGGGAATCTTTGGAGTACATAAGTAACTATTCCATGTATGCGTTTGAAAAGGAAATCAAGCAGGGATATTTGACCGTAGCAGGGGGGCATATGGTGGGACTTGCCGGGAAGGTGGTCTGGGAGCGCGGGGCAGCAAAAAGTATACGCTACATTTCGTTTATCAACATTCGTCTGGCGCATGAAGTGAAAGGCTGTGCAGACAGGCTGTTTCCGTACCTTTACGGAGAGCATGGCCTCTGCCATACACTTTTGATTTCTTCGCCGGGATGTGGAAAAACGACGCTGCTTCGGGATATCGTAAGACAGATTTCTGATGGAACCGGAAGGCGCCCCGGGATGACAGTAGGAGTGGTGGATGAGCGGTCTGAAATCGCTGCCTGCTATCAGGGAACACCGCAAAATGATTTGGGAAGCAGGACGGATGTTTTAGATGATTGTCCGAAAAGCGAAGGCATGATGATGCTGGTGCGTTCTATGGCACCGCAGGTGATTGCCGTAGATGAAATTGGTGCAAGGAAGGATGTAGAAGCGATTCGTTATATTATGAACAGTGGAGTTAAGCTTTTGGCGACGATACAT
>JAFVAA010000621.1 GCA_017476305.1 Lachnospiraceae bacterium | reverse complement strand
TATTCCTTCCGGTAAGAGAGACCACTCCATTATTATGTCTCGTATCTGTCAGGATCACATCTGTTGCTTTCGTATGCTTTTCTATATATTTACACATTTTCACTTCATCCGCACTATAAAGCTCATAATCTGATACATATTCTCTCCCAAAGGTCAAAAGGGCTGAAATACTGCTAAAGAACAAAATGACCGAAAGAGAGACCACCGTCACCGCTTTTTTCCCGATCTTCTTCAAAATGTCCATCACATAATCCGCAACGAACATACACAGCAAAAGATATGCAATGTATAACAGCTTATTGTTATCATATTCATTTGGCTGAAATACGATCAGCTCTGCCATCGTCCAGATGAAAAATACAGGTGCAGCCATAAAATAATTTCTGGTCTTCGTAAAGATCAATGCAATCAGGCCAAGTCCCCATACGATTCCCATATTTTTCAGATAGAACACCAGGTAGGTATCATTCTGATTTGCCCAGTTAAAATATCCTCTCAGGAATCCATCCCCGTTTACCTGACCAAACGTCCAAAAGATGAGTTGTGGAAGTGCCAGCAGGAGCACGATTCCTAAAAGAATTCCAAAATCTACGGCAATGCTCTTCTTTCCATTTCTTTTTATCCCACGAACGGCAGACCAGATGCAAAAAAAGACGACCACAAAGGCTACAGCAATTCCAAGCCCAAAATAAAGCTTTGCAGCTGCTCCATATACCCGTCTGTGCACATCCAGCAGACACATTGTAAAAAAGAAAAAAAAGACGACCAGAAGCTCTATTTTCGACTCCCTTCTAAGCCAGGTATCATTTAACTCTGTCCTGACGGAATAGATCAGCCACATAGCACAGATCATCCCCATTGCTAAAAAGGAATGGGTATGTATCATTGGCAATGCCCCGGCAAAAATCGCAGCCGCTATAAAGTAATTCCTTCGCTTCTGTGAAACGCCACGATATAAAATATAAACAGCCGGAACCAGCACAGACCACCCAAAAAGCGTGGCACGCTGCGGAAGCAGCATATCAATGACTACATTGGACCATCTGACATTCTGGGCGATAAGATTTGTCGGTGTGATATAGAACCCCTCAAAAAGCTCTTTCCAGGTATAACTTTTTGGCATCACCCCCGGAATAAAATAAAGGAATCCAAGACCACCATTAAAGAAGAAAAACACCCATGCAAGCATCGCTTTTCCACGACTCTTTAAAAGCGCCCTACCCAGCAAAAGCACACTAAGCATCAATTGAAGGACAGCTACCAGCATCGGAAACATATACGCTGTTCTGAGACTGCTTCCAAACAGATAGATGCTGGAGGAAATGGAATCACACAAAAACGGATATGCAAGCCTCGTCCCGGGAAGCATCGAATAATCCGGTGGAAATTTTCCCTGCCTGGCAATGCTCGTAATGAACGAAAGGTGCATATTCATATCTCCATAGCTTGCCTGTCCGGCGTGCATACTCCCGTCAGATGCATAAGGAATCGTATGGCTGTTTAAAAGCAAAGCAAAAAAGATAAAAAGCGGAACCACGATCAAAAGATAACGGTATTCCCTTAACTGCCATGCATTTTGCTGCAGCAGGGGAAGCTTCTTTTTTGTTTTTTGCAAATAGAAAACAGCGCCCAAAAATCCAAGAACAGCAAAAACCAGACCGGCAATGTGAGAGTAAATCGTAAAGCCTCCAAAGAAAGAAAAAAGTAAAGGGAACCAAATCATACCTATGGTTCCTGCCACACTTCCGAGCAAAATCCGAACCAAAGGCTTTTCTCCACGCCAAAACAAAAAAACAAAGCCTGTCCCAAGGAGTAAAAAAAGGACATAATACCCTACTCCAAAATCATTACCAGCGAATGAACCATCCATTTCCTGCTATCCCCACGTTCTTTGATTTCCTGTCAGTCACTACTGTGAACAATATTTTTATTTTACACTATACCCCAAAATAAAACAAGTCTATTTCTTGACATCTCCATATGTTGTATTGTAAAATATTACTGTTATTCACAAAAATACATCATGATCAAAGGAGTGTGATTTTTTGGATTCAAGTGACGCCTCGCGAATCATTATTTTAGTAGTTTTAATTATTCTTTCTGCTTTCTTTTCTTCTGCTGAGACCTGTCTGACCACAGTTAATAAAATGCGCATGAAAACGATGGCAGATGAAAAGGTAAAGAATGCTGCACTCGTGTTAAAGCTGATTGAAAATCCAACCAGACTGTTAAGTGCAATCCTGATCGGGAATAATATTGTAAACCTGACGGCTTCTTCCCTGACTACCACCTTTTCGATCAGCCTTGCTACCCGCATGGGAGTTCCCAAAATGGTCAGTCTGGCAACCGGAATCGGTACGGGTATTTTGACGCTCCTCATCCTGATCTTTGGAGAGATCGTTCCAAAATCCTTTGCCACGATAAAGGCGGAATCCCTTTCCCTTTTGTATGCAAAGCCGGTCTATTTTATCATGACGCTTTTGACACCGCTCTCATTCTTAATGAATAAATTATCCGATGGTCTTCTTCTTCTGTTCCATGTGGATATCAAAAACAAGCCACTCATTACAGAAAACGAACTGATGACCATTGTAGATGTCAGCCATGAAGAAGGCGTCATAGAAAGTGAAGAACGCCAGATGATTGCCAATGTGGTGGATTTTGGAGATTCTTTCGCAAAGGATGTCATGGTCCCAAAGATGGATGTTACCTTTATAAGCGTAGATGCTTCCTATAATGAACTGATCGATACATATAGAGAGCATACCTTCAGCCGGATTCCTGTTTTCAAAGAAAGCAGGGATAATATCGTTGGAATCGTAAATTTAAAGGATGTCTTTTTTTATGAAGGTTCCAAAAAGGATTTTTCCATCACTTCGATCATGCGGGATGCATATTTTACATTTGAATATAAAAAGACCTCTGAGCTTTTCGTGGAAATGAAGCAGGAATCCATTCCTATGGCAATCGTTCTGGATGAATACGGCTCTACCTCCGGTATGCTGACCTTAGAGGATCTCCTGGAAGAAATTGTAGGGGATATCAAGGATGAGTACGATGCGAACGAAGAGGATGACATTACGAAATTGAACGACGAGGAATATATCCTTCTAGGCGTGGCAAAATTAGATGATATCAACGAAGCTCTGAATATTTCGATTGAATCAGAGGATTATGATTCGATCGCAGGTCATATCATAAATTTGTTTGGTTATTTTCCAGAGGCTGGTGAAACCATCAGTGATGAATATGCCACTTATACTATTTTAGAAGCAGAAAAAAACCGGGTAGACAAAGTAAAGCTCCATTTACTGCCACAGGATACCGATACAGAGGAAAAAACGGAAAAAGAATAATATTTTATACAGCCATCAAAAAAGAAGGAAACCAAAAGCAGGATTCCTTCTTTTTCCTTACTCAAAGAGCAGGATCCGGTACCAGATCCAACCCCCGGAACAGTAAAAAAGTTCCCACATCTCCACTCCGCACAAAAGGACGGGTTATGAAAAATTATCCGGCTTGCACGCCTCATAGGTACACTTATTGATTTTATTTCCCAAGGTCCGGTCGATCGCTCCTCCACTAAAATCAGAAATACATCTTCTGAAATTACACTGTTCAATAAGCCCCCGGTTTCCGTACATCAAGACGCCGGCACCACTTTTCGCACGACAATTTACAAATACACACTTTTTAACTTCTCCGTTTTGTGCATAAATCGCACCACTTTGACAGAAATTAAAGATACATTCCTTTATCTCAGGTGAGGATGCATCGTAGACTGCCCTTCCACCATCCATATTGCGAAACAAAGAGTTAGACACACTGATTTTACAGCCTGCCGCATATATTCCGGCACTCTTTCCCATACCGTTAAATTCACAATGATGAATTTTACAGTTCTTGCTGCGTTCCAGCACGAGCATATCCCTGGTTTCCAGATGCTGGCTTATCAGCTTCACATTTTTCATTTGCAGACTTCCTCTGCAGCGAATCGGATAATTCAAATAGAGATTTGCATCCTCTATCATCAAATTTCCGTCTGCCTCTACCGTCAAGGGACAATCAATAATCGTAGAGGACATGATCCGATACTCTCCTGTAATCTGAAAAGTGGAGAGCTTCGATAAATACTGAACCATCTCCACACCGCCCGGATAGCAGTCTACAAATTTTAAATGATGTACATTGGCTCGAACCAGTCCATGATAGAAAATCGCCGCACCAAACTCTGCTACACAGCACTCTCTAAAGGTACAATCCGTAATCCTGCCCCCCTCTATCGCAAAAATAGCTCCCCCCCTTTTCGCCTCACAGTTTCGAAACTGACAATTCGTAATCACAGCGTTTGGCGTCCTTATCATCATCGCACCACCATCTTCATGGGAATAGCACTCTGAAAAAGTAGAATTTTCCACTTCAATCTCATTCCCCCAAAAACGGATTGCTGCACCTCTCGTCGTGCGGTATACCATACTTCCTTTCATTGACAGGCTGCCTGCCTCCGCACGTATCATCATCCCCAGATTTCTGCAATCCACCTCACTGCCAATCACATCTATCCTGCTATGTACATCCTTCATATTGATACATGCCCTGTGGCTGTTTCCCTTACGGATAATCTTACTGTCCTCTATCCGGAGGGAACCGCCCTGTAAAAGAATATTTCCTAAAATCCGCACCTCAGCGTGGTCAAAGGTAAGCTGCATCCCCTGGGATAAGACCAGATCTTCTTTAATAATACAACGCTCTACGATTCGGACATTCCGCTCTGTATTCAGCATCATCTGATTACATTCAATCGTATCCCACAAACGCATGATATAATATTTCATATCCACGGGTGTGAGATTCATATTCTGTACATGCATGCGATGCAATATTTCTCTGGATTTTGTAACATCCTCCTTTGCTGCTGCCTTTGCAAACTCTAAAAGCATCCTTTGCGTATTTGTACTGACTCCAAAAAGTTTCCCAAAAAGCCTGACAGCCTCCTCCGCCTCTTCGCTTATTTCGTCATTTTTTAAGCTCACATTGTACATATCCAAAAGCAGCAAATATCTTTCCCTGGAGGTCTTTAAATTTTCCAAAAGATAATCCACTACCTGCTCCTTCTCTTTCGAAAAGCGAAGCACCTTTGACATGCCGTCAGAATCCAGGTGAAATCCGGACGAGAGCAGACGCTGTAGTTCAAAATTATTCAAAGGACTGGATAAACGATCTAACTCCACCTGCATAAAAACTGTCGCACCATAAATGATCCGATATTCTTTCGGTTTCGTGTACAGAGGATGCTTTGGTGTCATCCACAGTTTTTTTCTTTGATTGAACTTCGTCAGATTATCTACGATCATAATACCCTCCAAATCTATTTTGTTACTATCGGATTTTCAATACGAAATCATCCTCATATGTATTAAATACTGCATCTGTCTCCGGCACACAGCCACTACATACACATTCCTTAACGACCTGACCGAGCTTCTGATATTTAAAATAAACTGCAGCCCCCAAATACCTTACCTTACAATCCCGAAAGGAGCATTTCGTTAAAGAAACATTATCAAGCGAATCGGAATAAACAGCCGCACCATATTCTGCTGATGCACGAAAAAAGTCACACTCAAGCATCATCAGGGCAGCATTCTCCGACAAACAGATAAAACCAAGCCTCCCCTCCATAAAGCTGCAACGGGCAAATTTCGCATCTGCCCCCGTAAAATCAATCATCCTTTCATGTGCAGAATGTAAAAACTCTGTTTCATTTACCAAAAGTCTTCCTGTATTCTGCTTTAAAAAGCCGCACTGATAGTTGCAGTCAATCGTAGAACCATCGATCTGAACAACTGCTGCATCCTTCACTACCAAAAAAGAGGGCTTCTCACAACTTTCAACAG
>JAFVAA010000620.1 GCA_017476305.1 Lachnospiraceae bacterium | reverse complement strand
CTCCGAGGAAATTACAGATATACTCCATGTCAGCCTCATCTAACTTGGAAAGCTCCTCCACGATCACCTCCGCTTTATATCCTTTATTCATCCGTTCCAAAAGGAAATCATCTCCGGTCTCATTTCCGAAGTAAAAATTGCTATATCCCGCTTCCTTCAGTTTTCTAAGCTCATCCACAGATTTATTTTTCAAATTATCCACACGGGCATAGCCTCCTATGGATGTCACCCATGGGAGATACTGATACACCATGTCTGCAATCTCCATCAGCCTTTCATACGACAGGATAAATGGATCCGCCCCCTGCAAATATAATCTTTTAAATACCCAGCCACTTTCTGCCAATTCTCTTATATCTGCCTCAATCTCCTCCAATGGTGAAACCCGAAACGGTGCATCCTTATAAAAGGTACAAAATTCACACTTCCCATGAGAACACCCGCTTGTTACCTGTAAATACCCATCCTGCGCCTCATAAGGCGGTCTGTTAATACCACTTGAAAAATGCATATACATTCCTCCTCGTTCTGTCTTCAATATCAATATCCATAACCGATTACATCCCCTGCACCATAGCAGCCATATTCTCGCCCAAAGTTCTTAAAACTCCGGTACCAAACCCATCCCTTGAGCCAAGATAACCATTCCAATAGTCACTGCTGACGACCGGCATCTGACTATACATAAAATATTTATTCAGCCTGTCTATAGACGGGGTAGCACCCGCACGCCAACAGGTCGCAACCGCTGCAGCAGGTTTATCCTTTAGCATCTGTCCGAAATTTGCCGTTGCATAAAACACACGGTCTAAAAGTGCACATAAAGCCCCATTTGGACCTGCAAAATATACTGGTGTTCCAACAATGATTCCATCTGCTTCCAGAAAACCTTCAATCAATTCATTACACAAATCATCTCGAAAAGCACAACGATGGACTTTTGCACAATATCTACAGTTTACACAGCCATGCACAGGACTTTTCCCAAGATGGAACCAAAATGTGTCCAGATCATTTTCCTTCAGAACTCCCTCCACTACCCTTAAAGCATCTGCCGTATTTCCATCCTTGTTTGGACTCCCATTTACCAAAAATATCTTCTTCATGTTTCTCCTTCTCCATTTTTTAATGATAAATGATAACCATGCTCTGTACCATACTGATTAACGTAAATATTTGCCAATTTTTCGTGGAAAACAGGCATATAGCCGATGTCTGTTTTACGAAAAACGGCAAATCTAAACGTTAATGAGTATAAATAACCATCTGCTCTATATTTTCATTATGGCCAACATTTCCTTGAAAGTGAAATTCCATTTTGCTATAATCTATAACAAAAAAGAATAAAAAAACACAATATATAGATAACAGACAAAAGGAGAAAATCATCATGAATACCACACAGTTAGAATGTTTTATCAGCCTGTCCAGTACCCTGAACTATATGAAAACCGCAGAACAGCTGAGTTTAAGCCAGCCTGCCATCACAAAGCAGATCAAATCCTTAGAACAGGAGCTGGGAGCCAGACTGTTTGACCGCACCACACGCTCAGTTTCTCTCACACAGGTCGGCAGACAGTTCCTGCCGGAAGCCTCCGAGATGTTAAACACATACTACCACTCAAAAGAATGGATCTCCAATTTCAGCCGGAAAGCCCCGCATTCCCTCCGTCTGGGATACAGCGATCCGCATTGTATGAACCTGGTAAGCAAGGTTCTTAAAGAACTTCTGCCCTCTTTTCCTACCCTGCATCCAAGCCTCACTTTTGACCAGACCGATGCCAACCTGAGCAGACTGACTTCCGGACAGCTCGATCTGATCCTCGGCATGAGGGATGCCAGGTTTTCCGATGACAATATCATATTCCGGAAACTTCATGAGGACTATTTTATCTGTGTCCTTTCCAAAGACCATCCAATCCTTGAAAAACTGGACTTTTCTTCGGAACAGAAGCCGCCAGTAACCTCGGAGCTTTTATGGGAATACAGACAGGTCATAAATCTTCCCCCATACCTGATGAAGCACTATTTTTCCAGAGGCCACCGCATCGTCCCTGTCAACGATGATCTGGATAATGTGATCTGCATCAACACGAACGAAGCATACCCCCTGGTAATCGCCGGATTTGGCTACTCACTGATTCCGGAGCATCTGATCATGGAACATCCGGACCTTGTGTTTTTGAAATGGAAAGAATCCCCTCACTCCGCCTTTGGAGCTTATTACAGAAAAGATGCCGGGAAAGACAAAAGCTCCGCACTAGCAGAATTTTTAAGAATTGCAAAAAATCTTTATATAACAAAGCCGTAGACGGCTTTGTTATATGTCCAAAAAACATGGACATATTTATGATGAAAACATCTGACCGATAACCTCATCCAGACCGATCGAACACTTTTCTATATGTGCCATACAGCCTTCTACACAAAGTCCCAAAAACCGGTGCCTGTTTCCGGATCATATTTCCTTTTAATCTCCCCACCGACAACTGGCCGCAATTCAATCTCAGCTGTATAAGACACATAAATAGATTTTATATGACCTGCAGCAATATGGTGATTCTCTCCAACTTTATAAGCAAAAACGGCATGAGCATGACTGTAATAATCATCCTTTTCATCCATAATAATATTCCCGGTTAAAGAAACCAGTTCCAGCATTCCTTCTATCTGGCACATTTTAAAAGTCCCGGTTTCAGGAATAAAAGTCTGAATTTCAGCCTTGCCGCACCCACCAATGCCGCTAAATGTACATGAACGAATTCCATTTTCTTTACATACCTTGAGGATTTCCCCCATAATTTCATTACCCTTATCCATCCGTATATAAAAGGCATCTCCATATTTCCTGTATTCCATCTTTCACTCTCCTATATTGCTTTTTACATCCAGCAAAACCAAATCTATTTGTTCTTCTCGCTCCACCTGTGGGTCTTCGCTGATCTGTCTTTCTGAACACCTCTGGCATATTCGATCTCCGGATAACCGAAACCAACCATCAGTCCCATATAATGATTTTGCGGAATATCCAAAAGTTTTCTGGCATCCGGTGCAAGCTCGTTTAGCACCTCTGCGGGATAACTCATAATAATTGTCCCCAGACCATAGGCATTACATAAAAGTTCAAAATAAGCCGCTGCAATATTACAATTCACCTTGCTGTCTTCTGCCCACTTCCCCTCACATTTTTCATGTGCTATAAATAGATGTGGTGCGCCACAGAAAAGAAGATCGCCCTTTCGAACCGTTTTCTCTGATTGTTTCATTTTTTTATAATAGAAATCACTAAAACTGTGTGTATAATGATGCTTTTTCGCCTCAGCCTCCATCTTATCATAAGCAATGCTCCAAATTTCACGCACCCTGTCCTTATCATCTATGACCGTATATTCCACACCCTGTGCATTCCCACCAGTAGGCACTGCAGCCATAGTCCGAAGCATCCCTGTAATAATCTCTGAATCCACATCTTTCTTTAAAAACCTGCGGCATGATCGTCTGTTTGTAATCAACTGCTCCATGTACTCCCCCATTCTTTTCGGAGGCTTTGGGATCGAATCCTGTGGATTCTTATGAAATATCGAAATCGCCTCCCTTGGACATACCGCCAGACAGTGCTGGCATCTCCAGCATCCCCGCCACCCAAAGCGTTCAAATTCTTTCATGTTCGGGAATCCATCTGAATCAAATTGTAATACCATGCCGGAACAAGTATCAATGCATTTCCCACACTTTATACATTTTTCCTTATCCAGTCTAAAAAATGCTTTTTCTTCTGCACCCATGTCAGCCTCCTTCCGCCCAGATCTAAAAAACAGAAAAATTCTCTCTATACTCACAACCGATTAGATTTGGCATCCTTTGCAAAACAGCAACTTCGCTGACTTGCTGTTTTCCACAAAGGATGGGCAAATGTTATCGGTCGTCAGTTTACATAGCTTCCGGAACCGTATTATAAAAGCAGGTCTCCCCTAACTCTTTTCTTTTCCCTGAAAGCTTTTCATTTGGCATATAATCCTCAGCCGGATACCCTACATAAAGCATGCACACCGGTTTCCAACGCTTGGGGATTTCTAACAGATCCCTCGCCTTTTCTTCATCAAATTAGCTGATCCATGCAGTCCCAAGCCCTATGCTTGTTG
>JAFVAA010000619.1 GCA_017476305.1 Lachnospiraceae bacterium | reverse complement strand
TGTGGCGATTGCCAGCTTTCCGGCGAGAATCCTGGCATAATGGATCCCGCCGCAGGTAAATCCCCCGCCATGATGATAGAGAATGATCCTTCTGGTGTCGTGTGCAAATTCCGGGCGTACCCATTCTGCTTCCATACCATCGATAGAAATCGTTTCTGTGGTGATTCTGTTATTCGGGGTGATAAAGCCGCTGAATTTTTCCTGTGCCGCTCTCTGCTTTTCGAGCGCTTCCGGGGTAACTGCTGTTTCGTCTACAAAGATGCTGTGAACTGCTTTTAAGGTTTTTAAAAGCAGTTCCGGTTTGCTGTTATTGTTTATTGCCATGCTTCGTTTCTCTCCTCGTGCTGAACTGCCGTCTTTCTGTCGATTATACTGTATTCTCTGACTTCTTTCAAGTTGATTTTTGGGAATCCGTTTTTTGAAATTAAAAAAATTTTTCTATTTGTAAAATTGGGGGTATATGGAAAGAAAAGGATATGGTATAATGAAAAAAGCAATTAACAATGATATTCCAGGGGGGAGTATAGATGGTGAATGATCATATTACAGAGCTTTTTATGAATGGGATGGCGGGTGGCGTTTTCGTATATCGTGCAAAGGAAGGGCATGAGCTTCTCTATGCCAATGAAAATCTGGTTCAGCTATTCGAGTGCGAAAGCTATGGGGAGTTTGTGGAATATATAGGAAACAGCTTTGACGGGATGGTAAATGAGACACCGCTAAAGCTGGTGTGGGAGGATATTGAGCTTCAGATTTCAGAATCGCAGACGGATTCCGGTTATGTCTTTTATAATATCCGGACAAGGAAGGGAAACAGCAGACGTGTCGTAAATCACTTTACCAGACTGCATGATGAAAGCGAGGGGGATATTTTCTGTGCGATTCTCTATCTGCACAGATATGATAATGTCGGCTCAGACTTTGATCCGGTCACGGGATTATACGGGAAGCTCAGGTTTCATAAGTATGTGTCGAGTATCAACCAGAGGTTTATCGAGCAAGGTCTGAAGGTGGGAGAGAAAAATGCTTTTGAAGATTATGCCGTGATCTATTTAAATCTGGTCAATTTTAAATTATTGAACATAGAAAAAGGCGCAGCAGAGGGAGATGCCTGTCTGCGAATGATGGCAAATATTCTGCGTGAAGCCTATCAGGATGCCTTTATTGCCAGAATATCGGGAGATCATTTCGTGGTCTTCACAAAAAGGGAAGGCGTATATGAAAAGACGGAAGCAGCCTCCAAAAAGTTCTGTGATACCTATGGAAATCAGTATGATGTGATTGGAAAGTTTGGAATCTACCCTTTGCATTTTGGAAAAGATTTTGATGTGGAGGCTGCCCTTTCCTTTGCGAAGGTTGCCTGCGATTTTATTAAGCACGATGCCTCTAAGGATGTTGTCGTATATACGGAAAGTCTGGCAGAGGAGGTAAAGACGACGGAGTATGTCGTGGGAAAGATCGATGAGGCACTGGAAAAGGGCTGGGTGAAGGTATATTATCAGCCGGTGGTACGATCCCTGACCGGCTGGCTGTGCGGGATGGAGTCTTTGGCGAGATGGGATGATCCGTTTATCGGCTTTTTACCGCCGGACCGTTTTATTGGAGCTCTGGAGAGGGAACGGTGCATCTATAAGCTGGATTCCTATATCGTGGAGCAGGTCTGTCAATGTATTCATGAACGTGTCTTGGAAAAAAAGCCTGTGGTTCCGGTTTCTGTGAACTTTTCCCGCCTGGATTTTATTATGTGTGATATGCTGGCGGTGGTAGAAAAAGCGGTAGAAAAGTATGATGTACCGAGAGATTATATTCATATCGAGATTACGGAAAGCATGCTGGCTTCGGATGAGGAACTGATGCGTGATGTGATAGAGGGCTTTCGGAGTGCCGGATATGAAATCTGGATGGATGACTTTGGAAGCGGGTATTCTTCTTTGACGCTTTTAAAGGATTTTCAGTTTGATACTTTGAAAATGGACATGCGTTTTCTGACTCCGTTTACGGAAAAGTCGAAAAGCGTGATGCGTGCCATTGTCCGGATGGCAAAGGATATCGGCATCAAGACATTGGCAGAGGGCGTAGAGACAAAGGAGCAGCTGGAGTTTTTAAAGAGCATTGGCTGTGGTATGATACAGGGCTATTATTATGGAAAGCCGGAACCGGTGGAAAGCTCCTATTCCCATATTGCGGAGCAGTATATTCCGGTTGAAACGAGAAAATGGAGACATTTCTACGAAGTGGCTTCCTTTCATGTGCGGGAGACAGAGGTTCCTTTGGAGGTGATTGAGGATGATGGGACGGAACTCCGGACACTTTTCATGAATCAGAGCTATCGTGACCAGATTTTTGACCGGAAAATGGAGTCAGGAAAAATGGAGTTGGCGGAAATCGACAAGCGGATCTACCATATGAAATCTCCGCTTTTACGTACCTTCCGCAACATAGCCAACCGGTTAGAGTATACTGGAGAGGAAGAGGTCTTTTTTTACACATCTAATGGAAATTATATACGGTTCCAGGGACAGTGTGTGGCGAAAAATGCCGGGCATTCCATTATTACAGGTTCCTTGACAAATATTACCCTGGATCAGAAGCTGACAGAGAGGGAGCGTCTGGATTCGAAGCTTCGGGAACTGCATTTCCTGTTTGAGTCTGTGCTTTTGCTGAATTTAAGTGAAAAGACAGTGACTCCTCTTCTTCGGGAATTCAAGTATATTGATTCAGAGGAGAACGTTCTTTTTACTCTGGATGAAGGGATGGATTTGGTGATTCGGGAAAGAATATTTCCGGTGGAGCGCATCCGGTGCTATGAATTTTTAGATGCCTACAGTTTAAGAGACCGTGTTGACCGCAGCGGAAGGGGATATATTTCTGAGGTTTTCCGAATCAGGCAGTTTGATGGAAGCTATAAGGCAAAAGAGATTATCATCATGATGGTTTCAGGGACGGGAGGGAATGAATATCTGTGCTGCATAAAGCCGTATTTTGTCAAAGCAGTGGAGGGGGCTGTTTCCAGAGGAAAGGAATTTATCGATGCAGAAACAATATTTGATCCGTCCTATCAGATGGCTGAGTATGCGAATATTTGGAAAAATCTGATCTGGAATTCAAATGTGAAATTTTTCTGGAAGGATAAGGACGGAAAAATACGTGGCGTGAGTGAAGCTTTCCTGGATTTTTACGGGATAGAATCCTTAGATGAGGTCATCGGGAAGACAGATGCGCAAATGCATTGGCATGTAAATGGAGATAAGCATTTACAGGACGAGCTGGATGTGATACAGAAGGGGAAACGTCTGACTCATGAACCTGCAGAAATCATTGTGAAGGGGGTTGTGCATCATATTATCTGTGATAAGATGCCGATTTATCAAAATGGAGAGATCATAGGTCTCGTAGGCTATTTTGCAGATGAGGAGGAGGTATCTTTAAGATTTAAAGAGAGTTCCTTTGCATCCAGAGTGGATCCGGTCACAGGCCTTATGAACGTCCGTGCCTTTTTAGAAGCTCTGCTGGATTATGCGATGGAGTACAGGCACAATGGACAGAATTATGGACTGATTTTATTTAATAATGCAAAGCATGACCGTATCAGGGAGACCTATGGGGCAGAGTTCGCACAAAGAGTGATGAAGAAAATGGCAGATACGATCATTCAGGTGACCGGTCAGTCCTGTGCGGCAGCCAGAACAAAGGAATCTGTATTTGCAGTGCTGACACATCTGGAGTCGGGACAGCTTCTGTATGATCTGGCAGATGAGATAAAAGCAAAGCTAAGTAAGATCAATACAGTGGCTGGAAATCCGGTGACAGTCCGGATCGAAAGCGCTGTAAGGCTTCGTTCGGAGGAGCATATTGTAGATGAGAATATTTATGAGGAAGCGCTAAAGGAGCTTTTCGGAGATTTTTAGATAAAGCTGTACGGACTGCACAGCAAGTGTGCAGTCCTACCGGAAGAAAATTGGTTACAGTTCACACATTCGTGTAAACTGTAACAGCACTAAGCCATTGAAAATCGCGCATTGCGCGATAGGCTTAGTGCTTTATTGGCTGAATTTACACCTTGGGACGGTAGTGAACAGCAGAGTGTTCACTACCGTGTGAAATGTAACGAAAATTGAACTTTTAGAGTAAAAGAGCTTGCCTATAGATGGGTTGTCGGGTAAAATATAGTATTAGATGGAGGATGTTATGTCAGAAAAGAGCAGAGTGGCAAAGGTGGAAAGGGTGACAGGGGAAACGGAAATTACCCTTTCCCTGGATTTAGACGGGACAGGAAAGGCAGAGATCAGTACTGGAATTGGTTTTTTTGATCATATGCTGAACAGTTTCGCCAGACATGGTCTGTTTGATCTGGAGCTTGCAGCAAAGGGTGATTTGGAGGTGGATTCCCATCATACGATCGAGGATACCGGAATTGTATTAGGTGAATCAATCAAAAGGGCAGTCGGAGATAAGAAGGGAATCAAAAGATTTGGAAATTTTATTCTACCGATGGATGAGTCTTTGGTGCTTTGTGCTTTGGATCTGTCCGGGAGACCGTATTTAAACGAGGATTTGGCTTTTACCGTACCAAGAGTCGGGGAGTTCGATACGGAAATGGTGCATGAATTTTTCTATGCAGTCAGCTACAGTGCAGGGATGAATCTTCATTTCAAGATGCTTTCGGGCGGGAATAATCATCATGTGATCGAGGCGGCATTTAAAGCGTTTGCAAAGGCACTGGATGAAGCGGTTTCTTTTGATACAAGGATTTCTGATGTGCTTTCTACGAAGGGGAGTCTGTAGGATTTGCGTTTTTGGGAAGAAACGTGTATAATGTTAGAGATAGTTACTATTCGTGAATAGTAACAAATTATTAGCAGTTGGAGGAAAAATATGAGCCGAAAAAAATTGATTCCTTTTATCAATGCGGAAAATGAAGCTTCTGCAAGTGTGATACGTCTGGCAGACCGTTATTCCTGTGAGGGTGCAGATGGTCTGTATTTATATAATTTTACCGGGGATGAGACTTCCAGAGAGGAGTTTTTGGCTACGGTCAGGGCGATTGAAAAGGAAATTGATATCCCGTTTATCGTGGGGATTTATGTAGAGCGTTTCGAGGATGCGAAGAAGGCACTCTATACAGGGGCAGAAAGAGTGGTTATCAGAAAGGCACTTCTTCCAGCAGAAAAGGAAATGGAGAAAATCGTTTCGCGGTTCGGGAGAGAACGTCTGGTGATCGAGATTGATATGAAGGCGGATTTTCAGACTGCGGAAAGGTTAGATGCTTTTTATGACAGAGGCTTCGGGGCGGCGATGCTCAAACACATTGATACGACGAAAAGCTTTTCGGATGCTATCTGTCAGACGAAAATAGAGGTTCTTATCACAGACGGTCTGGTGAGAATTGATTTCGCAGATATTTTTTCCTATGAGAATGTGCCTGCGGTGCTTACGAATTACTTTGAAGAAAAGGATATCTATAAGGCAAAGCGTTCTCTGAAAAAACAGGGAATTGATGTAGAGGTCTTTGAGAGCCTTATCGATTTCAGTGATTTTAAGCTGATGGAAAACGGACTGATTCCCGTAATCGTTCAGGATTATCGTACAGACGAGGTTCTGATGATGGCTTATATGAATGAGACATCCTATAAAAAGACGATAGAAACAGGGCGGATGACCTATTACAGCAGAAGCAGACAGAAGCTTTGGCTGAAGGGGGAGACCTCCGGACATTTTCAGTATGTAAAAAGGTTGATGTTAGACTGTGATAATGATACAATATTAGCAAAGGTCAGGCAGATCGGTGCAGCGTGTCATACAGGAAAGAGAAGCTGCTTCTTTCAAGAGCTGGCGAAGAAGGACTATGTGGCGACGAATCCGCTTACTGTACTGACGGAGGACTATGAACTGATTGCAGAGAGAAAAAGGAATCCGAAGGAAGGCTCTTATACGAATTATCTTTTTGAAAAAGGAATCGATAAGATTTTAAAGAAGTGCGGAGAGGAAGCTTCGGAGATTATCATTGCGGCAAAAAATCCGGAAAAAGAGGAATTAAAGTACGAAATTGCGGATTTCCTGTATCATATGATGGTTCTGATGGCAGAGTGTGGTCTGGATTGGAATGATATCACGAAGGAGTTAGTGAACCGCAGGAAGTGATGCGAAAAAGCGTTTCATGGATATGGAAACCTTGGAACAAATTTTGTTCCAAAGCCAAATTATCATTGATAGATTTATGATTCAAATAATTTACATTTACAGGAGGTAGGAATTATGGCATTATTGGCAAAAGGAGTGGAGTCCATTGCGGAGTTATCCTTTGGAGGAGCATTTATCTGGTATTTGGTAAAGTATATCATTTATGGAGTGGTTGCTTTCTTAGGAATCAAGGCAGGAATTTCACTTCGTAAAAGTAAAAATGCGAAGGAAGGGAAATAGGAAATACATACTTCATATCATCCGATAAAAGAAGGATGCTGTGTTCGTTGTATAGACAGGGATTGAGATGGAAATTGAAAAAAAGTTTTTGATTAAGGGATTGCCCGCCGCTCTGGATTCTTTTGAAAATAAGGAATTGGAGCAGGGCTATTTGTGTACGAGTCCTACGGTACGCATCCGGAAAAGTGATGAGGATTATATATTGACCTATAAAGCGAAGTGGGGGACAAATCAGATTCAGGTGGAAGCCAGGGTGAATCAGGAAATCGAGATGCCCCTCACTTTTGATGGTTATTATCATCTGAGGAAAAAGACGGATGGACATATGATTACGAAGACGAGATATCTGATTCCGCTTCCGGATGGACATACAGGAGAACTGGATGTCTTTCATGGTGCTTTAGAGGGGCTTCACTTCATAGAAGTGGAGTTTCGGGATGAGGAAGATGTGAAGGCATTTCAGCCCCCGGAGTGGTTCGGGGAGGATGTCAGCATGGATATCCGGTACACGAACAGCTTTTTGGCGAAGTGTGCTGATCTGTCGGTGTTTGAGAAGAAAAAGACAGATTTGGACGAAGGTTAGTGGCATATATACAGAGAGGAGGAGAAATATGATTATTACGGAATTTAATGATATTGAAATTTCGATGGATCAAGACTTTAAAAATGGTCCGGTTGCCTCTGTATACTATAAGGATGATGATATTTTTGGGGAAATCAATATTATTACAGGTGAGATTGAAGGCAATTTTTCTAAATATGTAGTTCCTGTTCTCATGGCATGGTATGAGGAATTTAAAAAATCATTAAGAGAGATTTGGGAGACGAAGCTTTTATATAGATTGCCAGATTGGGAGGACTAAATATGGCATGTAAGGTCATGAAAAAGCTTCTGGGGTATGAGATTTGCATATTTGAAAAAGAAGGAACCTTATATTACAATGATTTTGTTGTTTTGGTAAGAAGAAATGGTTTTACGGAAATATTTAATCTGGAATACTTACAACATGAAATAGGTGACAGAGTTTCAAATGAAGTAAAGCGAAGTCAAATATATGCTTATATTTCTGATCACAAGGATGTTTTTATGGATGTGATTCGAAATCAAAAGTGGAAGGTATAAATACAAGAAAGATGGAGGCTGTTATGTTTAAGATTTTAAAGAAGGAATATCTGGCGAACAATATCTGGTTGATGGATATTGAAGCACCAAGAGTGGCAAAGTCCTGCAAACCGGGACAGTTTGTCATCGTAAAGGCAGATGAGAGGGGGGAGAGGATTCCTCTGACGATTTGTGACTATGACAGGGAAAAGGGAATCGTGACGATTGTGTTTCAGGTCGTAGGGGTTGGAACACAGGAGCTGCAGAAATATGAAGTGGGAGATTCCTATATGGATTTCGTGGGACCTTTGGGAAATGCGTCCGAGCTTATCGAAATGCCTGTGGAGGAGTTGAAAAAGGAACATATTCTTTTTGTTTGTGGTGGTGTAGGAACGGCACCGGTCTATCCGCAGGTAAAGTGGATGAAGGAGCATGGAATCGGTGTGGATGTTATCATTGGAGCCAGAACGAAGGATATCATGATTTTAGAAAATGAGATGCGCGAGGTTGCAGAAAATCTCTATGTGGCGACGGATGACGGTTCCTATGGTTTTAAGGGGAATGGCTGTGACCAGATCAATGATCTGGTGGGAAATCAGGGAAAGACCTATACGAGAGTAGTTGCCATCGGACCGATGATCATGATGAAGTTCGTGGCAAAGCTTACAAAGGAGCTTGGTATTCCTACCATCGTCAGCATGAATCCGATCATGGTTGATGGTACCGGGATGTGTGGTGCCTGTCGTTTACAGGTTGGAGACGAGGTGAAGTTCGCCTGTGTGGATGGTCCGGAGTTTGATGGTCATCTGGTGGATTTTGATCAGGCGATGAAGCGCCAGGCAATGTATAAGAGCGAGGAAGGTCTGGCAAAGCTAAGGTATGAAGAGGGTGAGACGCATCATGGCGGATGTGGAAACTGTGACTAATATTTGAGAATAGATTTGGAGGTAATCATGGAAGTAGATGTATTAAAGAGAATTCCTGTCAGGGAGCAGGATCCGAAGGTACGTGCGACAAACTTTGAAGAGGTTTGTTTAGGATATAATAAAGAAGAAGCAGAAGCAGAGGCGACCAGATGCCTGCAGTGTAAAAATCCCCAGTGCGTCAAGGGATGTCCGGTAAATATTGATATTCCTGGGTTTATTAAAGAAGTCGGGGAGGGAAATGTAGAAGGTGCTTACCATGTAATCGGGAAATACTCCGCACTTCCGGCAGTCTGTGGTCGTGTATGTCCGCAGGAGAGCCAATGTGAAGCGAAGTGTATCCGGGGAATCAAAGGAGATCCGGTTTCTATCGGAAAGCTGGAGCGTTATGTCGCAGATACAGCGAGAGAGATGGGAATCAAGCCGGAAAAGGCAGAGTCCTTAAATGGAAAGAAGGTGGCAGTCATCGGTTCCGGTCCTGCGGGGCTGACATGTGCAGGGGATCTCGCAAAGCTTGGCTATGAGGTGACAATCTTTGAGGCACTTCATAAGGCGGGCGGGGTACTCTCCTATGGAATTCCGGAGTTCCGTCTGCCAAAGACCAGAGTAGTCGATGCCGAGATTGAAAATGTGAAATCCCTTGGGGTAAAAATAGAAACCAATGTGGTGATTGGAAAATCTACTACGGTAGATGAGCTTTTAAACGAAGAAGGCTTCGATGCCGTATTTATCGGCTCCGGTGCCGGACTTCCGAGATTTATGGGGATTCCGGGGGAAAATGCAAATGGGGTATTTTCTGCAAATGAGTATCTGACGAGAAGCAATCTGATGAAAGCATCCTGTGAGGATTATGATACACCGATCATTGCCGGAAAAAAGGTCGCTGTCGTGGGTGGCGGTAATGTGGCGATGGATGCAGCCAGAACCGCACTTCGTTTAGGTGCAGAGGTACATATTGTGTACCGCCGCAGTGAGGAGGAGCTTCCTGCCAGAGTGGAGGAGGTTCATCATGCGAAGGAGGAGGGGATCATCTTTGACCTTTTGACGAATCCGACGCAGATTTTTACAGATGATGCAGGAAATGTAACTGGTATGGAGTGTATCCGCATGGAGCTTGGGGAGCCGGATGAGTCTGGCAGAAGGAGACCAGTCGAGGTAAAGGGATCTGAATTTACGATTGCGGTGGATACAGTGATCATGTCCCTTGGAACCAGTCCGAATCCTCTGATTTCTTCTACGACGGAGGGATTAGATATCAATAAAAGAAAATGTATCGTGGCAGAGGAGACAAACGGACAGACTTCAAAGGCAAAGGTATATGCCGGTGGAGATGCCGTGACGGGAGCAGCGACCGTAATCCTTGCGATGGGGGCTGGAAAGGCTGCTGCAAAGGGGATTGATGAGTTTCTAAGGAAGTAGAAGTGCTTTTACACTGGATTTTACCGGTTTTACAGCCGTTTTGTGAATGCAGCATATGAAAAAACCATATCATAAAAATCATCTACAATTTTTATGATATGGTTTTTGCTTTGTAATGCTTTAGAAAATGTTATACTAGTTTTTCTGCTGGAAGATCCAATCTCTGACTGCTGTTAATTTATATGCATAATTAAAGGATGCCATGTGCTCCATGCTATTTCCGTTATCACTTAGTACACTTCCTGTTTCAAAGCGTATCATATTTGCAGAGCAATTCTC
>JAFVAA010000618.1 GCA_017476305.1 Lachnospiraceae bacterium | reverse complement strand
GATGGATTTAAAGTTAGATTTTGTTTTAAACCATGCTTCTGTGATGTCTCCACAGTTTCAGGATTTATTAAAGTGGGGAGAAAAATCGGAGTATCAGGATTTTTTTATCGCCTGGAATGATTTTTGGGATGGTTGTGGAGAAATGACGGAGGAAGGCTATATTCAGCCGGAGGAAAAATATTTAAAGGAGATGTTTTTTAGAAAACCGGGACTTCCGATTCTTATGGTACAGTTTCCGGACGGAACGCAGGTTCCTTATTGGAACACTTTTTATCAAAAAGTGTGGGAAGAGGATGGAAAAAAGTGTTATCTGGGACAAATGGATTTAAATATACAGTCTGAAAAGGTATGGACTTTTTATGAGGAAACTTTGAAGAAGCTGGCAGGCTACGGTGCAAAGCTGATTCGGCTGGATGCGTTCGCATATGCTCCGAAAGCACCGGGAAAGCGAAATTTTATGAATGAACCGGAAACATGGCAGGTGTTAGAGCGTGTGAAGGAACTTGCTGACAGGTATCAGCTTAAACTTTTGCCGGAAATTCATGCAAGCTACGAGGAAGGGGTATACAAAATTATTTCGGAGCATGGTTATATGACATATGATTTTTTCCTGCCCGGGCTTATCTTAGATGGAATAGAAAACCATACGGGAAGGTATTTAGCTGATTGGTGTAAAGAAATAGCGCGGGAAAAAATCAGGACAGTAAATATGCTAGGCTGTCATGACGGGATTCCTCTCTTAGATTTAAAGGGAATTTTGCCGGAGGAAAGAATACAGGGGCTGATTGATCTGATTGTTTCCAGGGGTGGATTTGTGAAAAATCTGCATGGGGCAAAAAATATGTATTATCAAGTAAATGCGACCTACTATAGTGCACTGGGCGAGGATGATAAAAAAATGCTGTTTGCCAGAGCCTTACAGATGTTTATGCCCGGCAGACCTCAAATCTGGTATCTGGATCTGTTATGTGGGAAAAATGACCGTGAGGCAGTCGAAAGGGCTGGTGAGGGAGGTCATAAAGAGATAAACCGAACGAATTATTCGCTTGAAAAAGCGATGGAAGCTTTAAGAAAGGAGACTGTACAAAGACAGATAGATTTAATTCGTTTTCGAAATCAGAATCCGGTTTTTGTACCGGAGGCAGAGGTGGAGGTGGAACTGTCTTCTGATGAAAAAGTTCTTATCATACGCTGGACTTATGAAGAGCATCACGCAGAATTACGTGCAGATTTTGAAGATTACCGGTTTCAGATAGGGGAATCACGGCAGCTTTAAACACAGCCTGCCGATTATCATTTACGGATTAGCCGGATGATATTTTAATGCACTTCGATAATGAACGGTTAATTAATTACTTTTAACACTTTGTCGCCTACAGTACCATAAACGCAAGCACTGCAGACGACAAAGTGAAAAGTTAATGATTAACAGTTTCTAAGCGAAGTGCTTCATTTTTTTTATATTATGTAATAGGAAATTCTACTGTTTGAGGTTCTGTTTTATAAAGTTTTGGATTTTGCATGGTTTTTTTGCAGGGAATATGGTATTATATATTTATCAGATTGCATTTTGAAAATTGAAATGAGATATCGAGATACAGAAAGGAATGTTAAGAGTACGATGTTTTTTAAAAAGAAAAAGCAGGAGCAGCTGTCGGAGATGCTGGATTCTTTTTGGGAGACGGCCGATGAGAAGCTTCGGAACCGGGATATGCACCTGGAACAGATGAAAACGGAATGGGAGCAAAAAGTAAATCAGATCCATAATGATGTAAAAAAGCACAATCTTGCTCTGGAAGATTTATTTGACGAATGGGAAAACAAAAGCACCAGTGAGGAAACTTTGGAAAGGGAACATATGGAGCGGCTACAGCAGGAAAAAAATTTTCTTGCACTATTTGAAGCTTATCTGGATCAGTTCTTCAGCCTGAAACGTTTTGCCGGGAAAAAGGATATGCAGTGGGAGGAACAGATGGAACTGATGGAAGTCCGGTTAAGAAAATACCAGGAATTGTGTAATATCATGGTGATAGAGCCGGGAGAGGAGCCTGTGGATTATGATTTTCATGAGGTGATTCAGCTTGCAGATACAGAGGATCCCTCCCTGGATCAGAAAACAGCCACAGTTCTACGCTGTGGTTATCTCTATAAGGGAGAAGTAAAAAGAAAGGCACAGGTGTCAGTGTACCGCCTGAGAAAGGAAAGAGAAGCAAATGAGTGAAATCATCGTCGGAATCGCTTTAGGGACATCGACCACGGAAGCTGCTGTCATCCGGGATGGAAAGCCGGTCATGCTTCTGAATTTAGAGGGAGAGATTATTACACCTTCCGCAGTGGGGATAGATGATGCGGGAAATTTTGTTATCGGTGAAAAGGCAAGGGCACAGTATATGCTTTCACCGGAAAGAACCGCCATCGAAATAAAAAGGCATATGGGGACGGAAGATATAAT
>JAFVAA010000617.1 GCA_017476305.1 Lachnospiraceae bacterium | reverse complement strand
CCTATCTGCCTTGCTGACTTTGCCCCACTTGATCGTGACTTTCTTCCCAGTCTGACTGACCTTCAATCCGGCATTCAGACTGAGCTTTGCAGCAGCCTTTTCTTTCTTCGTCACTTTGTCAGCCGGGACACTTGTCGCTCCCGGTGTCGTGGTTGTACCCGGTGTGACCGTTGCCCCCGGTGTCGGAGTTGTGCCCTGAGTATCTGTCGGTTTTGTGGTATTGCCCGGTGTTTCAGTAGGCTTATCAGTCGGTGTCGGAGTAGATGAATCTGCTTTCTTATCCGTTGTGACTTTCAGTGCATCCGATACCGGAGATTCATTCGCCGTACTCGTTGCCGTGATCTTTGTCACGATGCTGTACTCCGTTTCCGGTGTAAGCCCCGTAAATGTACCGGATGTCTGCCATGTCTTTCCTCCGTCAATGGAATATTCCTGCCCGCTCACTGCCTTGACCGTGATTGTGGTATCTGTCTTGCCCTCAAGTACCGGTGCGGACGGTTTTGTCGGAGTGGTCTTTGATGGAGTATATGGAACATATCCCCCACCGCCACCAGATCCTCCGCTCCCACCACTGGAACCATTATCCGTTGAATATCCGATTGCATAGGTAGAGAATTTATTTGCATAGATAACAATAAATCCGTCCCCTACAAAGAATCTTCCATCTACAAAGCCTGCAGCCGGACGATCCCCTTCGATCCTCGTTAAAGCTGCGGCTGCCCCCGTTCCATGCTTTCGGAATGCTGTTATGTTCTTTCGTCCAGATGTCTGGTAAGGAACCACAATCTCTAAAACAGTCAATCCGGTGTCTGTGATCTCTCTCTGCGTGGTTGCCTGGTCTGCAACCTTTACACGCATAATGATGGATAGATCCAGAAAATCCACTTTTTCAAGGCTCTGTGCTGCCAGACTATCCTTTACGGCTGCCTGTTCTTTCTTCGTTTCTTTCTGCTCCTCTGTAAGTGAACTATCTGCTACAGAAGTCAAATCCTTTTCACTCTCCACCGTCATCTTAGTTTCTGCAGAAGCTCCGTCCGGCAGATTTGCTGCCAGTGTTTCTGCTACATCATCCAATCCACCTACAACGGTTCCGCCTGCAAGTCCGCTGTCATCATTGTTTTCTACAACAAGCTTAGAGCTGACATTCTTTTCCGGCATTTTTATGGTATCAATCGTGACATCGCTGCTTGTAATCGTGGCAATGGCAGTCTTTACTTTTTCGTTTCCGCTTTCCGTCACAACCACATTGTACTGTCCGGCAGGGATTTTCTCAAAGGAATACTCCCCGTTTGCATTCGTGACAGTTTCAGCTACCACATAATCACCCTTCTTCAGCTCAACTTTCGCACTACCTAATCCGTTACTGCTGCTGTCCTGCACAATACCACTAATTTTGTATCCTGTCGGTGCTGTTGCCGCTATCTTTTCCGGAATGGCTGTGGAAACAGAGTTTTCTCCTATATTGTCCGTGACCACCACTTTTATGATAGTTCCTACATCGGCAGATGTGAGTGTATAGGCAGTCCCTGTCTGCCCGCTTATCTCTTTATCATCCCGGTACCATTTGTAGGAAAGGCTGAGTCCTGCCACATTGCTATTGGTTTTAACAGTCAGTACGCTATCCTCTCCACTGTTATATACGGTACTGCCGGAAAGCGTGACCTGAGAAAGTACATTGACAGGCTCCAGCACGATACTTTCGCTCTTGCTGCTTTCCTTATAATTGTCATTTTCCTTATACTTAAAACAGTATGATCCTGCCGAAAGTCCTGTGATCGGAAATGCCACATCTGTCCACGTCTTTCCATCATCTTTTGAATACGCTAAATCCCCTGCGGTCAGTCCGCTCGTTCCCACATCAATTTTTCCATCTGCTGACTTTATCGTAGCCGGGTTCGTAACTGCAAGCTTTGATACATCCGGCGCTGTCCGTTCCTTTTTAGCAATGACAAGTGTAATCGTCATAGCGTATGTATCCTCTCCGGTACTGAATTTTGCTACAGCACTCGCTGGAGATTCGTTCGTATTGTCTGTTCCTTTTACCCTCTGGTAAAAGGAATATTCCATACCCGGAGAAAGTCCGGTAAATTTTGGGTTGTCCTGCCACGTTGATCCGTCCTTGCTGTACTGATAGCCTTCATGTGCCGTCAATGTGATACTGTTCTTATCCGCACTTTCTCTGGTCGGCGCAGCCGGGGCAGACGAATCCGCTTTGGTAATGGTATAGGTTTTTTCTCCGTTTCCCGTAAAGCAGCTCCCACTTTTTGCAGCCACCACAACCGTATAAGCACCTGCATTTTTGGGCTCGGTAACAGTATTTTCGCCGCTGTCCTTAATGGAAACAGTATAATCCGTATCTTCCACAAGAGTCTGTGTTGTTCCACTCGTAGGTGTATATTTTACTGTAACTGTCGGCTTTTTGACCGTTCCATCATACACAAAGGTATCCGAATCAAAAGCGATACCACCATCTTCAATGGTTCCCGTAATCTTCAACGAGATTTCCATTGTACCGCTACCATTACCAGCCGCATCTGGTGTAATTGTCTTTGTACCACTATCTGCTGCTCTTGCCGGACCGCTTTCCAAAGGTGGCAGGATCAGCGAAAATGCTAACAGAAGCGGTAATAATTTTTTTCTAAGCATTTTATTCATATTCATTTCACTTCCTTTATCATGTTTTACACTCTATGCCCTTCTCAACGAACTTTCAATGTCAGTTCCACATTCGATCCGTTAAGCGGTGTCTCGTCTTTCAATGAAAAACATTCATATTTCAGTATTGCGGGATAATCTCCGCTTTCCAATTCTTTATTTAACGTAATACTCCCTACTTCTTCTCCCGGTTCAATCAGTTCCGAAGTCCAGAGAGTGTCTTCCCCTGCGACCTCTTCACCTCCTGCCCCTGCTCCGTCTCTCTGCTTTAGCACAAGGCTGATACGGAAATAACAGGTATTTTCTTCGGGATTATAGAAGTTCACACTCTGTTTCTTCCTCCCTGCCTTAAAATCCAGACTTTCAAATCCGGGAATGGAGATGTTCGGATTCTCCACGATGTTGCTGTAATCCTTTTTTGCTTTTCCGCCCATATCTCCCGAACAGCCGGTAAAAGTTCCAAGAACCATGAAAGCAATCAGAAAAGCAATGAGGATCTTATTCCGTTTTTGTTTCATTTACTCGCAACCTTTCACTTAATTATCCTGTTATTCTTCAACTGTTATTACAATCGTACTTCATCCGCTCCGTTGAGCGGGATGCTATTTTGCAGAGAAGAGCCATCGTAATGGAACATCAGAAGGTCTTGCCCGCCACAAAGCTCAGCTTCTCATATTCCGGTATGGCGATGTTCTCTCCGGTGTCGGGCGCGGCCTCCGCAAACCGCTCCACCTTGTCGCCCACGCCGCAGGCGGTCAGCATAAGTGCAAGGACGAGGGCGAGAAATGCCACAAGGATATTCATTTTTCGGTTTATAGGCTCACGACCTTTCGCTGCTTATTGAACTTCGTATGTCTTTGTGTTATCTACGAGATCAGTAACCGGAACAAAGGAGCCGTTTTCATCATAGATAAACCCATCCGAGCCGAAAGCCGCATTGTTACTGTAAACTTTAATCAAATCATACCTGTTAACCAAATCTTGCCATGTTTCTCCAGCGTAGTATTCGCATGTGAGTTTATCACCAGTATACGGGCCTACAAGTTCGTTTATCTTCAGCACCTGCGGTACGGTAATCGAAACAGCTTCGCTGGCCAGCTTGTCGCTGGTTTCCTTGACTCGAATCTGGACTGTTCCTGCGGCAAGTGAAGCGATGGAGCCAGCAGAAGTCACACCAGTCCAGGTCGTGCCGTTGTCGGCGGAGTATTCCATAGAGGTCGTAATATTAGCGTTTGAGAGCGT
>JAFVAA010000616.1 GCA_017476305.1 Lachnospiraceae bacterium | reverse complement strand
CGTAATGTCGTAGTATTGGCACTCTTTGGCTATCGCCGCCAGAGTCAGGATAAAATAATCTTCGTCCGACACCTTATCCGCTTTCATCGGAAGTCTGCCCTCGCCCACTTTGTAAAACTGTCCGTTCAGTTCCAAAGTGTTGTTCTTCAAGGTCGCTGCCCCATTCAAACGCTTGATCCCGTTCGGGAAACAGCCATGCGTGTGTTTCATCATGGAAAATCCATGATCCACCCCGACAAGTAACAACTTTTCTTCACTTATATACATAAAAGCCTCCATTCTCTCTGAACTATCAGAGTTTAAATTTTTAACTACGGTTTCTTCTCTTACTGAAATATTTTTTGTCTGAATATTTTTGCTCTGTTTCCAGCCAGTCCTTCCCCTCAAAATGTTCGACAATAGGATTGCTTGTCCTATCCCCTGCTCAGTTCTCTGTCTCCTCTGCACCAAGCACCCGGAGAATATGTTTTAGAGGAAGAAAAATCTCCTCTTCCGGCACGCTCCCCTCCGGCATGAACTGTAATTCTTCCAGAAGTGCCTCCAGATACATCTGCATCTTTTTCGCCACTTTCTTCCCACAGACCACCTTCACCTCATGCTCCAGACAGCACCGCAGGATATACTCCTGTTTGGGAAGTCCCGAAAGAGCCACCTTCAGATTCAGCTCCTCCGCCTCTTCTTTCGATACCCGGAATCCTACATTGACATTTCTCCACCGGCCTTTTGCATCCAGTTTTTTCTCGCTCATCTTTACCACATCCTTTCTTTATTTACCCTATTCCAGCTCTTCCATCTCCGACTTCATATCATCCAGCCTGTCCGCCATCTCCAGCTGTTTTGACGGGAACAGGTGCGAATACCGATAAGTCACATCGATGCTTTCATGGCCTACGCGATCCGCTATAGCCACCGCAGAGAACCCTGCATCAATCAAAAGAGAGATATGTGAATGCCTGAGATCATGCACCCGTATTCTTTTTACACCTGCTTTTGCACTCCCGTTATCCATCTGGTGATGAAGAAAGCTCTTTGTTACCGGAAAGATGCGGTCTGTCTCCTCATATCCGTAAAGCATGGCAAAATATTCTTTCATCTCGTCCATCAGGAACTTTGGCATCTTGATCACCCGGTTGCTCTTCTTTGTCTTGGGTGTCGTGATAAAGTCCTTGCCCTGCAGTCTCTGATAAGACTTGTTGATCCGGACCGTACAGGCGGTTTCATCAAAATCTGCCATCGTCAGTGCCAGAAGCTCCCCACACCGGATTCCTGTCCAGTACAGCATCTCAAAAGCATAGAAAGCGACTTCGTTCTCCATGACTGCCTCGGAGAATTTTCTGTACTCGTCCTTTGTCCAAAAGAGCATTTCCTTTGTTTCCTCTTTCCCCATGTTCCCTGCAAGCCTCGCCGGATTTACTTTCAATCCATAGAACCGGCAGGCATGGTTGAAAATGCAGCTTAGCTGGTTGTGCATGGTCTTCCGGTATGTCTCCGAATAACCCTTGCCGTTCCCATACCGGAAGGCAATCATCTCATTCTGCCATTTCACAATATCCGACGGGGAAATCTCATTCATCTTCATATCCTTAAAAAACGGAAGAATCTTCGTCCTTACTACATGCTCTTTGGAAAGCCATGTGTTATGTTTCAGCCTGACTTCCATATCCGAGGAATAAAGTTTGAAAAAATCCCCGAATGTCATATCCAGATTTTCTTCCTCCCTGATCTTGTAATGGCGTTCGTACTCCAGAGCCTCCCTTTTGGTATCAAATCCACGCTTTTTAATCTGCCTGTTTTCGCCTCTCCAGTTCTTACAGTAGAACTTGGCGAACCATTTTCCTGTTACATTGTCCTTGTATGCCGGCATATCTGCCTCCTTTCCGTACACCAGAATCTTTTCCCCTTTTTACTATTCCAGAGTTTTCACTTACACAGTCCCTATCTCTTTTCACTGTTCGGTAAAATCTCTTGTAAAGTCATTTATTGATAGAAGAAACGGATTCCAATGTACTTTTCCATGAACTGCCACCAATGCGGTGACAAATCATCAACCACTCCTGCTGCCTCACTCCTGACTTTCCGCTGACATCCCATAAACCTTCTGGCAAAAATAGTTCCGGTTCACCTTTCCGGCGAATGTGATATATCCCTGCTTTTTCAGTTCATTATTTAGTGAATTCAGCGTTATAAAATAACTTCTGCATCTGCTCACCTCCCCTTGGATTGATTACATTCCCTCACAAAACTTACATCTATATTCTATAAAAATCGCTGCTCTTGCGATTTTTGACGTGAAACATAGATTTTCTTTACGAAGAAGCTTATGCTTCGAGTATTAGAAAATCTTTTCACGTTATCCTCCTCCTCTCTATAATTTAACTTATTTGTTATATCATGTTCGACTATAATTTAACATATATGTTATATGCTTGTCAATAGCTTTTTTGTTAAATTTATCATTTTTGTTATATTTTTCTTTCTTTTCTCCCAAACCTGTGTTATACTTGATATAATCAAACACAAGGAGGACTATCCCATGCATACAGGAGCACGAATCAAACACATCCGCACGTTCCGGGGAATTACCCAGCCGGACTTAGGCATTTCTCTCGGTTTTGATGCAAAAAACGCTGCCATCCGTATCTCGCAATACGAAAGCAACTACCGGGTACCAAAAGATGATAT
>JAFVAA010000615.1 GCA_017476305.1 Lachnospiraceae bacterium | reverse complement strand
TTCTTCAATTCCTGTTCAGCCTTATCTTCAATACCATGAAAAACATCCGTCAGAACGGGGCTGATATGTCTCCCGACAATACACTGATCATTTGGATTCTGATGCAGGTCAAACATATGCACCTGATCCGTTTCTGTAATCACCCGGTAAACATCATATAAAGACAGCTTTCCAGGAGCCATTACCAACCGGAATCCGCTGACTCCCCTCTTGCTTTCTATGATCCCTTTCTTCTTCAAAAGACCGGTGACCCTTCGGACATAGCTTGCATTTGTACCTACACTTGTTGCAATCTCTTCCGATGTCATCGGTGTTTCGGTTTCTGATATTAAGATCAGCATGTGTATTGCTGAAGAGAACCTTGTATCCATCATCTGATCCTTTCGTCTATTGCAATCTAATATATCCCCTTTGGGGAATCGTTCATAGCTATTGAGAAATATGTACTTGTATCTGATACAGATACTTATTATAAATAAATGTAGATTAATTGTCAAGAGCAAAAAATACAAATAATATATCCTCTTGCCTTGGCTTTCCATCTTGACGACATTGAGAATGTATCCCCCTTCCACTCCGACGATCACTACTCCCATAAGAATGTTATAAAGATTGATCCCCAAGTGGATGTCATTTTTAGCAGTACCTCTTGTGATCCGAGACAAACTGTCCATATTTCTCTGCAAGTTTTATGATAACCGGATTTGAAAGAAGTCATGCATCACCATGCACCAACGGATACCACGCCTCAAGCTTTGTAAACGTCTCTGCCATCAGTTTCCTGATCTCCTTCTGCTGGAACAACGGGGCGAACTCCACCTGATTTGCCGCAGGCTTTGTCGCAAAACCAGGAATAAACTTGTTCCAAAGAGCAGAAGACATATTGCTGACGCCGATAGATCTGATCTTTCCCTCAGCTTTTGCTTCTTCCATGGCTCTCCATGCACCTGCGACATCTCCATAAGGCTGATGGACCAGATACAGGTCGATATATCCTAAATCAAGCTTGCGAAGTGACCTTTCGATTCCTTTCTTCGCTGCCTCCTATCCGTGATCCTGAAACCACAGTTTACTGGTTACAAAGATTTCTTCTCTGGGAATTCCGCTGTCACAGACAGCCTTTCCCAAATCCTCTTCATTGAAATAAGCCGCCATCTATGCACTCATAATAGTCCGCCGCATAGGTCTTCACGGTCTCCACCTGGAACAGATCTGCTCCGACTGCCTTCTAGATAAATTCTGCAACAATCTCCGTATTTCCCTTGGAGATGTTCTTCACGCTACCGTTCCTGTAATTCTCTCCGGTTCTTGAATAATACATGATCAGATTTTTTGCCATGTCCTTGCCTCCTTAATATGTTGACGCCACACTGCGTGTGATCTTCCACTGCCCGTTTATTTTCTTCATGCTGCACTTCTGCTGCAGATGCCAGTTTGATCTCCCGCCACCAAAGACTGAAACTGCCTAAGAAGCATTGTAATGTTACCTCTTTTATATTTCAATATTTTATATTGTGCATAATTTTTTGTCAATCTAATCGGTAGTTGATAT
>JAFVAA010000614.1 GCA_017476305.1 Lachnospiraceae bacterium | reverse complement strand
CTGCAGAGAGTGTGAGGGGAGAGGTCATCTTTGAACACGTGAAATTTGGCTACCATCCGGAAAATATCATTGTCCATGATTTTTCCTGCCATGTAAAGCCCGGACAAAAGGTGGCGATCGTGGGACCGACAGGAGCCGGAAAATCCACACTGATCAAACTTCTGACCCGCTTTTATGAGGTAAATGGGGGCGACATTAAGATAGACGGGACGTCTATTTACGATATGTCCCGTGAGACCCTGCATAATCTCATCAGCATGGTGCTGCAGGAGACGTGGACGTTCCAGGGCAGCATACGGGATAACATCGTTTATTCCAAAAAGGGCGTCACGGATGAAAAACTGAGGAGCGTCATAGAAAGCTGCGGACTAAGTGATTTTGTCAAGCTTAGTTCCGATGGTCTGGATACGATCCTGGGAGAGGAAGCGGACATCTCTGCAGGACAGAAGCAGCTCATTACCATAGCCAGGGCGATGCTTGATGATGCCCCAATCCTGATACTGGATGAGGCTACTTCTTCGGTGGATACGAGGACGGAGAAGCTGATTTCGGCTGCGGTGGACAGACTGATGGAAGGAAGGACGGGATTTGTCATTGCACACCGTCTTTCGACCATTAAAAATGCAGACCTGATACTTGTCCTGAAGGATGGAGATATTATAGAAATGGGTACACATAATGAACTCATGGCGAAAAAAGGTTTTTATGCGGATCTGTACATGAGTCAGTTTGACAATCAGTAAAGGAGGAAATGAGGAAAATTATGGAGAGAGTAGATCAGTTTCCAAGCCATGAATTAAATGGCATAAAGTACAGAGCGGGTAAGACGATGCCGTTCGGAGCCACAGTGCTTGACGATAGTACCGTGAATTTTTCCGTTTATTCCAAGCATTCCACCAGATGTAATCTGGTGCTGTATCATGCAGGAGATGCCAAACCGTTTATCGAGATTCCTATTCCGGATGAGTTTCGGATCGGAAGTGTGTATTCTGTCATGGTGTTTGGGCTAGACTGGGAAAACATAGAGTATGGATATCGTTTTGATGGTCCTTATGACTTAAAACAGGGACACTGTTTTGATAAGACAAAGATCGTGCTTGACCCGTATGCAAAGCTTGTTTCCGGACGGGAAGAGTGGCATACACGTACCTATCCGAAAAAGTCATTCCAGTTCCGGGGACGCCTGATACGGGACGATTATGACTGGGGAGGAGATAAGCCTTTAGGCACGCCGATGAAGGATCTCGTCATCTATGAGATGCATGTCAGGGGATTTACAAAGGACGAGTCAAGTGGCGTGAAATATAAGGGAACCTTTGCCGGAGTGGTAGAAAAAATCCCTTATCTGAAAGAACTTGGAATCAACTGCATTGAGTTCATGCCGTTATTTGAGTTTGAGGAGTTTTTCCCTGCACTTGACGATGTACCCTGTAGTTACTGGGGCTATTCTACCGTGAACTATTTTTCGCCAAAGACGGGATATGCTGCCCATGGGAAGAACGGACTTGCCGTGGATGAAATGAAGAACATGGTAAAGCAGCTCCATAAAAACGGGATAGAGGTGATCCTTGATATCGTATTCAACCACACCGCAGAGTATGGTGACGGAGGGGAGTATCTTTCCTTCCGCGGCGTGGATAATAAGACGTATTACCTGATGAATGGGGATGGAACCTATTCTAATTATTCTGCCTGCGGAAATACGATGAACTGCAACAATCCTATCGTGCGTAATTTCATAGTGGATTCCCTGCGCTACTGGGTTTCGGAATTTCATATAGACGGCTTTCGGATTGATGAGGCACCGATCTTTGCCAGAGGCCAGGATGGGGAACCGATGGTGAGTCCGCCTCTTGTGGAAGCACTGAAAAATGATCCGGTGTTAAATGATACTAAGCTGATTTCAGAGGGATGGGATGCAGCAGGGTTTTCCACGATTGGGAAGTTTCCGGTCGGCTGGGCAGACTGGAACCCCCGTATGCGTGATACCTTAAAGCGGTTTGCCAAGGGAATGGCGGAGGCCGGACCGGAACTGATCACATCACTGGAGGGTTCACCGGATATGTTTTGGGACAGCGGTCCTGCTTCCTCGGTCAATTATGTCAATTCGCATGACGGTTTTACCCTTTATGATACGGTAGCATATAATCATGCACATAATGAGGGGAATGCATATACATCACCGATGGATTCTGAATTTGACAACTGTTCATGGAACTGCGGGGCAGAGGGGGAGACGGATGATGTCGCAGTAAACGGGCTGAGAAGAAGGCAGATGAAAAATATCATGACGCTGCTCATGCTGTCCCGCGGTGTACCGATGTTCTGGGCAGGCGATGAGTTTGGCAATACGCAGTACGGAAATAATAATGCATTTTCTCAGGATACTATTATTTCCTGGCTTGACTGGAACAGGCTGAAAGAGTATCAGGATGTATATGAGTATGTAAAACGGCTGATCGCATTCAGAAAAGGTCATCCGGTCATCCGTAAAGAGGATTATTTTAACGGACATAATTCTCTGGATTATCCGGAGGTATCGTGGCATGGTGAGCGGGCGTGGGAGTTTGACAGATCATCCCCTTTCCTGACCTTTGGTTTTATGTACAGTTAACCGGCTGCAGATTTCGGGATGGATGAGGACTGCTTTATCTACTGTGCTTATAATGCCCACTGGGAGGAGCATACGTTCTATCTGCCGATCATCCCGGACGGCATGAAATGGAAAATAGAGATGTACTCCGCTGACGAAGATTTTAAAAGGAGCGGAGAGGAAATAAATGGTCAGGTCACATTGATGCCAAGGAGCAGCATGATCCTGACCGGAAAAAGATAAAAAAGGAAGGTGATGCGATGCAGCTGATTGATACTTTTCCAACGAATAAGATTAAGAACCTGGAATACCGGGTGGGACGGGTGTTCCCCTTCGGAGCGACACTTACGGATGGTGGTGTGAATTTTTCCATTTTTTCTAAAGAAGCCACAGGTGCCACGCTTGTCCTCTATCATCATGGGCAGAAAGAGCCTTTTGTGGAGATTCCTTTTCCGGAAGAGTTTCGGATCGGGGATGTCTATACGATGATGGTATTCGGTCTGGATATCGAGACTACCGAGTATGGCTACCGCTTTGACGGACCATATGATCCTTCTCAGGGCATGCTCTTTGACAAAACCAAAGTGCTTTTAGATCCTTATGCCAAGTCGGTATCGGGCAGGAGCATCTGGGGAAAAAAGACAGACGGCGGAGATGACTTTGTCCACAGAGGACAGATCATCAGGGAGGATTATGACTGGGAGGGGGATAAACCCCTGGAGATTCCGCAGAATGATCTGGTGATCTATGAGATGCATGTAAGGAGCTTCACAAAACATGATTCCAGCCGGGTGAAGCATAAGGGTACTTTTCGGGGGCTCACCGAGAAGATCCCTTACCTGAAGGAACTTGGGGTAAATTGTATTGAGCTGATGCCGGTCTTTGAATTTGATGAATTTGAAAATGCCAGGGAAATAAACGGAAAAAGCCTTTATAATTACTGGGGATATTCTACGGTATGCTTTTTTGCGCCAAAGGCAGGATATGCGGCCTCGGCACCTTACGGCATGGAGGCGGATGAGTTAAAATATGTGATCAAAAAGCTTCATCAAAACGGGATTGAGGTACTCCTTGATGTGGTATTTAATCATACGGCAGAGGGAAATGAAAAAGGGCCGTCCATCTCCTACAAGGGGATCGATAACAAGACCTATTATCTTTTGACCCCGGATGGATGGTATTATAATTTCAGCGGATGCGGAAATACGATGAACTGTAATAATGCCGTAGTCAGAAATCATATTTTAGACTGTCTCCGGTACTGGGTGTCTGCTTATCATATTGACGGGTTCCGCTTCGATCTGGCATCTATCCTTACGAGGGATGAGACGGGGGCACCGATGATGTCGCCGCCCCTTTTGGAAGCACTGGCACATGACGCGGTGCTTGGCAGGACGAAGCTGATCGCCGAAGCATGGGATGCGGGCGGTCTTTATCAGGTAGGCAGCTTCCCTTCCTGGAACCGGTGGTCGGAGTGGAACGGGAAATACAGGGATTGTGTGCGCAGATTCGTAAAAGGCGAGGGAGGCTGTGCGCCTGAACTTTATGAGCGGATCAGCGGTTCCGAGGATCTTTACCACGGGCGGGGACCATCTGCTTCGATCAATTTCATTACCTGTCATGATGGTTTTACGATGTATGACCTGGTATCCTATAACGAAAAGCATAATGATGCCAATGGGGAAGACAACCGAGACGGCTGCAATGATAATGACAGCTGGAACTGCGGGGCAGAGGGGGAGACCGATGATAAGGAGATCAATGATCTCAGGCTGCGCCAGATGAAGAATTTCAATACCATCCTGCTTTTAAGCCGGGGCATTCCCATGCTTCTTTCAGGAGATGAGTTTGCCAATACGCAGTTTGGAAATAATAATGCCTACTGTCAGGATAGTGAGGTGTCATGGATAGATTGGGACCGGCTATTAGATCATAAGGAGCTGCATGAGTATGTAAAAAGACTGATCGCTTTCCGTATGGCACATCCTGTCATAAGGGCAGAGTACTTTGATAGCGGGGAAAATGCCACAGGCTATCCGGAGCTGTCCTTTCATGGGACGAAGCCGTGGGAGCTTAACCGCTCGGAGCATGGTCTGGTTTTTGCCTTTTGCTATGCGGAAGATCATGTAAAATACGGTACCAAAAAGGATGCTTTTATCTATGTTGCAGTCAATGCCCACTGGGAAGAGCACGCCTTTGAACTGCCGATCATCCCTGCGGGCATGAAATGGCATATCGTGGCAGAGGCGGATGGGAAAGCTTATACAAACGGACATGAGCCTGTGATGGGCAATCAGGCTTTTTTACAGCTAAAAGCCAGATCTACTGCGGTACTGATCGCTTATGAGTAAAAGGAAAAAGATAAGAATAGTTCCTAATTACATTAATAATTAGGAATAAAATAATCAAGAATAAAGGAGAGTAGAAAAATGTTAAACATCAAAAAGGAATCAAACGGAACAGAGCTTACAGTAGCACTTGAGGGAAGGTTAGATACCACCACCGCACCGGAATTTGAAAATGAGATCAAGGAGAGTCTTTCCGACGTGAAGGAACTGGTGCTTGATCTGTCAAACTTAGAGTACATCTCATCTGCCGGTCTTCGTGTGCTGCTTTCCACGCAGAAAAAAATGAACACACAGGGAAGCATGGTTGTTCGGAATGCAAGGGAGGAAGTAAAGGAAATTTTTGAGGTCACAGGGTTTGCGGATATTCTGACATTGGAGTAAAGGAGAAAAGTGCAGGAGCAGATGGCGGAAAGGGGGAATTTTAGAATGTCCATGAGGGAACTGGATATTGAGGCAAAAACAGAGAATCTGGACCAGGTACTTGCTTTTGTTGATGAAGAATTGGAAAAATATGAGTGTGGGATGAAAACACAGATGCAGATCGATATCGCTGTGGAAGAGATTTTTGTCAATATTGCACATTACGCATATAATCCTGCGGTGGGAAAAGCGACCATACGGATAGAAGTTACGGATGACACCGTATCCCTGACATTCATAGATAACGGAATACCTTATGATCCATTGGCGAAGGAAGATCCGGATATCACACTTTCCGCGGAGGAGAGGCAGATCGGTGGCTTAGGTATCTTTATGGTAAAAAAGAGTATGGATGATGTAAAATATGAGTATAAAGATGGAAGCAATATTTTGACTTTCTCAAAGGATTTGGCATGAACGAGACAAATGATTATTTTATCAGGAAGACCCTGCAGAAATACCTGATCCCTACGATCTTTTCGATTTTAGGCACCACGACGGTCGGATTTATCAATACGATTCTTGCCGGACAGGTCCTTGGAAAGGAAGCACTGACAGCGATGAATCTGCTCAGTTCCTTTACCTTTTTATTTGCCATGCTTGGCTGCATGATCAGTATAGGGGCATCCGCCCGCGCTTCTGTTGCCATGGGGATGGGCGATGAAAATGCGGTGGGAGAATATGAGATGTATGCGTTCATAATGTCATTTCTGTTCCCTTTCCTTTTTTCAGCCGTCATTCTCCTGTGTTTCCGTCCGTTCCTCTTTATGATGGGAGCAGATGAGAAGTTGTATTTATTTCTGAAAAGCTATGCAAAGATCGTATTGTTTTTTGGCTTTTTGACGACGCTTATGTATTTTCCTTTCAACTT
>JAFVAA010000613.1 GCA_017476305.1 Lachnospiraceae bacterium | reverse complement strand
TCCGACCTTACCGATAAACGCCGCCCTGTGCCCAAGCTTCGTGAGCATGGCAAGTACGTTACAAGGCGCACCACCGGGATTAGCCTCAAAAAGTGCATTTCCCTGCTCACTCCTGCCATTTTCCGTAAAGTCAATCAAAATTTCTCCTAAAGCGGTCACGTCATATTGTTTCTGTCTCATTTTCACCCTCCTGCGAATCCATCCGTAAAACACAAATACGTTATACAAAGTCCCTGTCCAAACTCTTTACCCTGCTGATATCCAAACACAGACAATAGCTATTTATAGCGTTAATCAGCATAACTCATACTTCACTACATCCATGCAGACCATCCCATCTGCAAAGAATGAAATTCCATCAGCTGCAAGCTCCGTATACATTGTTGTCGTCATGACCTGCTCCCCGTCATTGATAAAGATTTCCGCACTATACCGGTCTAAAATCAGACGGAGCTTCAGTTCCTCTTTCCCATGCACCTTACATCTTCTCTGGTGAATGATTCCTCTCCTGGAACCGGAAAATTTCCTGTCAATTTTCAAAATCGACTCATGCGGCCTGAAACTTAGCGAAGTCTGATACTGTTCATTCTTAGCAAAGCGGACTGCAAATTTATGATACATCTCATTCCCGGACGGTCTGACTACAATCTCCATATCCACCTTTCTTCCGTTTATCCCCTCTAAATCCTTCAAACCTTCAAAGCTTATCCCCTTATGTACTACCGGATTCCTACGCATATCCTCAAGCTCCCGAATCGGTGCCCGATACAATCTCCCATTCCGAACCGAAAGCTCTCTCGGCAGACTCATTTGACCAAACCACTTCTGTTTCGGTGTACGGATTCCACAGGTATCCCAGTTCTGCATCCAGCCAATCATAATCCGTCTTCCATCTGGAGCCAGCAAGGTCTGGGTAGCATAGAAATCAATTCCATAGTCCACCGCCTGATACCCCTCTTCCATAAAACCATCTCCGGCTTCATCATAAGTTCCTATCAGGCAAAGCGTGCCATTTCCATTGTGGAACTCAAACCCCTACGGAAGCATATCCTGCGGGCTGGTAAGAAGAATCCATTTTCCATCCAGTTCAAAAAAATCCGGACACTCCCACATCTTACCAAAGCGCTTTTTATTTTCGCATAAAACACGACGAAAGCTCCAGGAAAATCCATCCTCACTCGAAAACAAAAGAATCTGTCCATCGCCATCAGCAGAAAGATTTCCTGCGACACAGCGATAGCTCCCGTCCTTTTCCTGCCATATCTTTGGATCCCGAAAGTCAAATCTGCTCGCGCCCTCCGGTAGATCTTTTCCATCTAATACAGGATTATTCTGGTATTTTTCATAATCCATTCCATTTCCTGCCGCCAGACATTGTGTCTGAATTTCTTTAATCTCTCCATTCTCCGTCTGCATTTTTCCGACACCAGTATACATAAGAAGCTGTCTGCCATCCGGAAGTGCAATCGCACTTCCCGAAAAGCAGCCTTCTCTATCATATAGTTCATCCGGAGCCAGTGCTGCCGGAAGATAATCCCAGTGCAAAAGGTCACTGCTTACTGCATGCCCCCAATGCATCGGGCCCCACTTCGTATCATAAGGATAATATTGATAAAACAGATGAAACCTTCCATCATAGTAGGAAAAACCATTCGGATCATTCATCCAGCCTGTTCTCGCGGACAAGTGGAATAAAGGGCGTTCCTCCGGAAAAATCCGCTTTTCATCAATCTCTTCAAATCCCCGTGCTTCCCGTAACATTTGACTCGTCATATCCCACCTCATTTCCGGTCACCGTTCACAGCCATAGTTCCGATAACCGGAAAACAAAATGACTGCGAACAGTAACCAAATTCCTGCTTCTCTTTATTCGCCTAAATTCTTAATATAATCATCCAGATATTTCTGATGAATCTCCAGGTAACCGCTCAAATTGTAATCCTCTAATTCCTTTTTATAGCTCTCCCAATCATCATCTGAAAATCCATTCATGATCCAGTCTGACTTTTTCGTGTTGATTTCCTTTTGAATATCCGGCTGCAGGTCGGCAAGCTTCTCATTATCCTCTCTGGTCATCAGTACATTCGGGAAAACATATTTCGTGTGCATATCCGGTGTATAGATATCTTTGATCCAATCCAAACGGTACTGCGCATCATCCGGGCAGGTTACATATACGCCGTAGTATTCATCCAAAATAGCAAGCGGACCTCCCACACACTCTGCCTCACGAACCTCTACCGGAGAAGCATCTCCAAGAGGTGCATGCTTTAACATATCCTCCCCGGCATCATTTTTACCAAGCTCAAAGATATCAAATTCATCATCCTCACCGTAGGTTCCCCAGTTATTCTGCGGAGACTGGAACGGATCATACATCTGGTCAATCCATGTACATACAAGTGCCGGTTCCTTGGCAACAGCCGTTACCACGCAGCGGCCACGATCAAATCCACTGGTAAAAGAGCCATTTTGCGGAGTGATGTTCTTTGTATCTGCCTCAAGTGCCGGAAGCGGAACCCAATCCTCTAAATTGTCAATATTTGCCACATCCCAGCTAAAGCAGACACCATATCTGCCAGACTTACCTTTTGATACATAAGTAGACCATTCCTGTGTAAATGCCTCCGGATCGATCAGCCCTGCCTGATATAATGTGTGAAGCCACTTGATTCCTTCTTTATAACCATCCTGTGTAGCTGAGCAGATTACTTTCTTGTCATCTGATACCACAATATGTCTTCCATTGTCAACATCTCCATATCCCTCGCCGAAACCGTTGATGAGAATAGCAGGATCCTGATCCCCATCATTGATGATACACCCCATTGGAATAATATCCCCGTCAATATTGAACTGCTTCTGAAGCTCAGATGCATGATCCTTGAATGCCCTTAAGACCGCCGTAAAGTCCTCTGTCGTTTTCGGCATATCCAGTTTCAGAAAATCCAGCCACTTCTTATTGATAAAGCTCATATGACCAACCGTCTGAATCGCCGTCTTTTCAGCACCAAGCTGTTCGATCCATGGGAATGCCCAAATATGGCCTTCACTATCCGTACACATTGTACGGTACTCCGGATACTTATCAAATACCGCTTTCAGATTCGGCATATAGGTATCAATGTACTCCTCCAAAGGAATGATGACGCCCTGATCTGCATACTTTAAAAGGTCACTGTCGCCAAAGCCGGCTGTAAAGATAAAATCCGGAAGCGTATCCACATTTGCCATCGCAAGCGAAATTTTATCGCCCCACTGGTCGGATTGAATCGCCGTCCATTTGATCTCTACATTTGTCTTTTCCTGAAGTCTTTTAAAAATCGTTCTCTTATTCGGATCGGATTCCGTATTTGCAGGATAACTGATCATACCCGTAAGTGTCTTCTTTTCCTTTAAAGGAAAGGTAAGCTCCGACTGATCCACCTTCTGCAGAGTACCATCATTCAGTGTCACCTTGCTTTTTCCACAGCCCGCACAGGAAAGTGCGACTCCCGCTGCTAAAACCGTTGCCAAAACGCGCTTCATACTTTTTTTCATTCTTTTCCTCATTTTCTTTTCCTTCCTTTCTAAATTGCGATTTCATAATAATCTGGAGTAATGACACATTTTTATTCAGCACACCAGAAAACAACTGCTCTTTTTTCTTTATCCTTTGATGGAACCTGCCATGATTCCGCTGTCAAAATACTTTTGAAAAAACGGATACATCACCAAAAGCGGCAGACTGGATATGATAATGGTCGCATATTTCAAAAGCTCTGCCAACTGCGCTCTCGCTGCCGTACTCTGCATATCAGAAATCATGCCGGATTCCGGCTGGTTCTGAATCAAGATGGAACGAAGCACTAACTGCAGCGGCTGCTTTGCCGAATCATTTAAATAAATCATCGCATCAAAGTAGCTGTTCCACATCCCCACAAACTGCCACAGTGCCAGTACAGCAATGACCGGCGTACAGACCGGAAGCAGAATTTTAAAGAAATAGACCACTTCATTTGCACCATCCACCATCGCAGCCTCCTGAAGATCCCCAGGAATCCCCTGATAGTAGGTTCTTGCTATAATCATATTCCAGACGCTGAACGCCCCTGGAAGAATGATTGCCCACATACTGTCTAAAAGTCCTAAATTGCTGATTAATAAATAAGTCGGAATCAGACCGCCTCCAAAAAACATTGTAATGACAAAGATTGCATTGAAAAACTTTCTTCCCTTAAAATCAGACCGCGACATCGGATACGCTGCCAGAAGAGTGATAAATACTGATACCGCCGTAAAAACCAGAGAATAAATGACTGCATTTTTAAAGCCAATCCATATCTGCGCATTGGACATCACCCTCTGATACGCTGTCAACGTCCATTTTTCAAAATCAAAGGTAATCCCCTTATTCTGCAGCGTGACCGGATCCATAAAAGACGCAATCACAATGTAAATCACAGGTACGATAATAGCAACCACAAACAGCCCCAAAAGGATATACCCAATCATGAGCAGTGCCTTATCCTGTGTGGAATATCTCATAAATTTACTTTTTTTCTTCATGCTGCACCTCCTATATCCCCTTGCCATCATTCATCTTTGCTACCACCTTGTTTACCGCCAGGAGCAGAACGACATTGATTACCGTGTTAAAAAGGCCAACCGCTGTCGAGAAGCTGTAATCACCATCCAGCAAACCTTTTTTATAAACATACGTGGCAATGATTTCTGAAGATTTCAGATTCAGATCCGTCTGAAGTGCATATGCCTTTTCGAATCCGATACTCATGATATTTCCAGCCTGTAAGATAAACTGAATGACCACCATATCTTTGATCGCCGGCCATTCGACTGCCTTGATCTGCTGAAAAATATTCGCTCCGTCAATCAGTGCCGCTTCCTTTAATTCCTTGCTGGCATTTGACAAAGCTGCCGTATACATGATGGACGCCCAGCCTGCTCCCTGCCAGATTCCGCTGACGATGTAGATGGTACGGAACGCTTCCGGCATCGTCATGAAATTAATCTGAGAACCAAAAAATAAATTAATCGGTCCCGTCACAGATAAAAGGATGCGGACAATACCACAGAGCACGATGACGGAAATAAAGTTCGGCATATAAAGCACCAACTGTATTTTTTTCTTAATCCCCGTACTTGCGATCCGGTTCAGTAAAAACGCCAAAAGAATCGGAACCGGAAACCCCCATAAAAGTCCGAAAACACTCAGCTTCAATGTGTTCCCGAGGTAGGTCAGAAAATCCGGCGATGACAAAAACCGCTCGAAATATTTAAGCCCCACCCATTCACTCCCCATGATGCCCCGAATCGGATTGTAACGCTGAAATGCAATCAGGATTCCTCCCATCGGAATATACCGAAATACAATCGTAAGTACCAGAGCAGGGAGAAGAAAAACCACATACAGCTGCCAATGCTGTTTGAAATACAGAATCGTATTATGTAATCCTGCTGACTTCTTTCCTGATTTCCCACCGGAAACCACTGCTGCATCTTTACTCATCTTTTTCCTCCTTTCATTTTTTGTTTACATTTGCACAAATACGAATCACCGCATATATTCTTTCAGTTCTTATTTTTTTATTTATAGCCACATTTTTTTCACTCCATATGAAGTTTTTACATATTTGTGCATTTGCAAACCCCATCTTTGTTTCTTTTAAACACATCTTACCAAAGAAGTAGCAATATGTCAACACATTTTTTGTCATTTGCACAAATATTTTTTATTTTCTTTTTCATAATTTTACATTTGATTACTAACTTTATTCAATCACAGTAAACATTTAGCAAACAGTACATAGTTTTCTTCCAATGCGCACTTAGAAAAATGAAACACATCACAGCGGTACTTTTCATAGTATAATTTTTATTGGTAAATTTGAATTTTACATTTGACCAATTCTAATTTGTGCATTATAATACTATTATAAATAAGCTTACACGATTGATCACAGTTCATTGTTGTGTGAAGCATAACCACAATTGCACTTTACGATAGAACGTATCAATGATTCAGGAGGGAATTATGGCAGAAAGAGTTACAATACAGGACATTGCAGACGAGTTAGGCCTTTCGAGAAACACCGTCTCCAAGGCAATCAATAATACAGGCAGCCTTGCAGATGCCACTAGAGAACGCATTTTAAATAAAGCAATTGAAATGGGATATAAACAGTTTTCCTATATGGCATTTCCACATCTGAATACCACAGAGCAAGAATCCAAAAAACCAACCGGTCCACAGGAGATTGCACTTTTTACAAGAAAATTTTTAGGAAATTCACACTTTTCTTCTCCGATGCTCGATAAATTCCAGCAGGAAATCACAAAGCTCGGATACAATCTCACCATGCATCTGGTACTTGATACAGATGTGGAGCAAATGCACCTTCCACAATCTCTTAATATAGAAAACACTGCAGGTATCATTTGCTTTGAAATGTTCGAGGAATCCTACAGCCGAATGCTGTGCGAACTGGCACCGCCTATCCTTTTCGTCGATACCCCTGCCGCTCTGACAGATGGTCCCCTAAAAGCAGACCTCTTATATATGGATAACCGGACTGGTGTCATCTCCTTTATTCGCGAAATGGCCAAAAGAGGCAGGACAAAAATAGGATTTGTCGGGGAATTTCTGCACTGTCAGTCCTTTTATGAAAGATATTCTGCATACAGGGAGGCATTAGAGCTTTTACATCTTCCCCACGAAGAAAAATATTGTATCACCAGACGTGCGGAAAGGGATACAGCAGAAGACTACCGGGAATATCTTTTTCAAACTATGCAGAATATGAATACACTCCCGGAGGTATTTCTCTGTGCAAATGACTTTATTGCGATTGATCTTTTACAGGCTTTTAAAAGACTGGGAATTTCCGTGCCGAAGGATGTCTATCTTTGCGGTTTCGATGATTCCCCGGAATCCAGAGTCATCACACCGACTCTCACGACCATACATATCCATAGCCAGATCATGGGAATATCTGCCGCAGATCTTCTGATTTCCCGCATCAGAGAACCTTCCCTGAATTACAGAATGGTTCACACGGAAACCACCCTGATTTACAGGGAATCCACGGAAGACTAATACCAGACAGCCATACCGGAATTTTTATCAAATCCTGTCAAAAGCCAAAAGGAGGAACCTTATGAACAAATTTTTAACCCCGGATAATGCCGTAATGCAATTCATCACGAAAATAGTAAACAGTGTCTATCTGAATATACTGTGGTTCATCTGCTGCCTGCCTGTTTTTACAGCCGGTGCATCTACCACAGCACTATTTTATGTCACACTGAAAATGGCAAAAAATGAAGAAGGCAATATCACAAAAGCTTTTTTTCATTCCTTTCGTGAAAATTTCAGACAGGGGACGAAAATCTGGCTTATCCTCTTCGCTGCCGGTGCTTTTCTCGCCTGCGACGGATACATTTTCTACCATATGAAATTCGAAAACACCGTCTGGACACTGGGAACCGCCATTTTCTTTGTTGCGCTCGCTGCTTATGCAATTATTTTTATGTATATCTTTCCACTTTTATCCAGATTTGAAAATTCGACAGGGGCGATGTTCAAAAATTCCATCATGATCGGAATGCGCTTTTTACTCTGTACCTTTTTGATGGCTGTCATCTATGCAGCCATGGCTTTGATCATCATTTTCCTTTTTACACCTGCCATCATCTTCGGAGAAGGACTCTGTGCGCTCCTCTGCTCCTATCTTCTCAAGGGCATTTTAGAGCAATGTGAAACAAAGAACGGGAAGGATACTCCTTAGCCAAGCCCACGCACAAGCTTTCCGGTGCCACCATGAACAGAAGTGGGTTTCACCTAACCAGATTAAAATTTCAAAGGGAGGGAAGCATATGTTTCCAAAATCAGAAAAGAAAAATACCGAACAGATTTCTTCTCTGTCCGGCACACAAAAATTACAATATTTCTGGGATTATTATAAGCTGCACCTAATCACCGTCCTGGTTTTACTTGGTTCTCTATGTTCTTTTCTCCATCACAGGCTCACACAAAAAGAAACTGTTTTATACTTAGGTTTTGCCAATGTGGTCATCGGGGACGATTCTTCCAAAAAATTCGGCGACGATTTTTTAAGCACCAACCATCAAAATCCGTCAAAGAAACAGGTCTACTTCTATAAAGATCTTTCTCTCACCGATGAAGCGAACAGCATAAACCAGGAATATGCCTACGTCTCCCGTATGAAACTCTTAGCCTCCATCGAGGCCAGACAGCTCGATATCGTCCTCATGAATCAGGAAGCATTTGATGCCTTTTCACAAAGCGGCTATCTCGATGACATGGATAAACTGCTGCAGACCAAGCTTCCAAAGCTCTATCCAGACCTGAAGGACACTCTTTCCCTGAATACTACATCTTCCGGCGAAGACGCTGCAGATGATTCTTCAAAAGTAGAAACCTATGCTATGGCGATAAATCTGGACACCAGCCCTCTGATCAAAAAACTCGGTTTCCCGGATACCGTCTATCTGGGTGTTTTAAAGAACTCACCCAGAAAAGAAACAGCCGCCGCCTATATTCAATATCTTTTTAAATAAAGCAGAATCAACGTCAAGCTCCATAAGCTCGGTTTGGTTTCGGATACCTCACCCTACCAGCCTTGCCGTCTCCCTGGCAATCGCCAGCTCTTCATTTGTCAGCACCACCCATACCGGCACCTTACTATCC
>JAFVAA010000612.1 GCA_017476305.1 Lachnospiraceae bacterium | reverse complement strand
CCCTTCCAAAGTAAGTACCCTCTATCGCAGAGCCGTTTCCACCAGATTCCAGATTGGATGCCAAAAGAAGCGGCACCTTTGCATATTTCTGCACGATCTCCTGTGCAGCACGAATCTCCTCTCCTGGTCCCTCCCTGTATAAAAGTCCGCCAATATGCTGATCCTGCACGAGTTCCTTTAATTCCTCTTCCTCTTTCGTAAAGACTACCGGACAAAAAAGCTGTCCAAGCCTTTCTTCTGTACTCATATGCTTATAGGTTTCTTCTACCCACTGAATGTCCTCCTCCTTCAGATAAAATGGATTTCCTTTATAATCGATCATGCTCCTGCCTCCCTCTGATTCTGCATTTTAAAATCTGCACAGGCCATATGCTTTTTATACTCATCCTGATACGAACGGCAACAATTTTTATGTTAGCGAGCATGGAAAAGCCCTCATACAGCCTGCAGACATCACTATTATACCGTAATTTTTTCTTCTTTTCCACTTTCCGAGCGAATCACCAGTTCCACAGGCCCGGTTCCTTTTTTTCTGACAATGACCTGGGCTCTTCCATTCCAGGTTTCTGTCTGTCCGCTGTTATAATTCTCTTTTGGTTTCGGATTTCCGCTTCCGATCCAGACCTCTGCAGGCTGCTCTGTAGAAACCGTAAGCTTTTCTTCCTCATGCATCACTGTGTTTCCCTGCTCATCGGCCAGTCTGACAGAAAGAAAGGAAAGCTCTGCTCCTGAATACTCCTCTTCCTTCTCCACGAGAAGTCTCGAACTGTCTCCCGTAGTAAAAAGCTTCGTCCTGCCAGCTTCCTGCCCATTTTCATAAATGACCGCGCAGAGTTCACCAGGTTCATAAGCCGCTTCAAAGATGGTCCTGAAGCCTGCCGCCTCTCCAGAAGGCTTTTTCCCTAAGCTTCTGCCATTTAAGAAAAGCTCTGCCTCCTCTCCCGGTGCGTATACTTCTATGATGACAGGCTTCCCCTCGCAGCCCGGATACGTCCAGGAGGAAATACTGTCACTTAATACCCACGGAGTTTTTATCAGTTCTTCTCCATAATGATATGGATTCTGCACTGCAAGATATGGTTCCTTTCTAAAACCAAAGACGATTTCCCGGAAGTAGGAAGCCGGTCTGCGAAATCCCGTAATATCAATATCACCACAGTATGCTAACTGTGCCGGAAACTTTGCGCCAAAACCGCCCTCTCCGAACTGGTATGCCGGAATCCCGACACCTGCTTCCCCGATATAATCCCATCCAGTCCATGTGAAATCACCGATGACATGAGCATACTTTTCTACCTCTGCCCAGTTTCTGGCAATCTCCGGAGGATAGGTCTCACTTCCGACGATCACCCGGTTCGGATAGTTTTCTTTATCCAGAGCATAACGTGCCGTCATATAATTATAGCCTGCCACATCCAATGTCGCGCAAGCCTTCTCCAAACGCTTCGTAATCGCCGGATGTACGACGATCTGATCCATCTTCGTATCCATGATCGTCATAAAATCATTCACGTTGCCGGAGATTTCTCCTTTTGCCTGCATATCTGCAGAAATATCTGCCACGATCTCCGGAATAGAATCCCCTGCCGCAAAGACACCATTGATCCCTGCCGTCGTATATCTGACCGGATCCAGTTCATGGAACAGGGCACTGATCTCATGACCTGTCTTGGAACCTCCGTCCGTTCCGATTTCCGGTATCTCATTTCCAATCGAGTAAAGAACCACAGAAGGATGATTGAAATCCTTTCGGACCATCATTTCCACGTCCTCACGCCACCATTCTTCAAATACCAGTCCGTAATCATAGTTGGATTTCATGCGGTTCCACATATCAGAAAGCTCATCCATCACATACATCCCCAGGCGGTCACATGCCCTGAGCATCGCAGGAGCCATCGGATGATGCGACATACGGATGGCATTGAACCCGGCCTCTTTTAAGAGCTTTACCTGCCTGTACTGTGCTTCCTCAAAGGTCGCTGCCCCCAGAATCCCACTGTCATGATGAATACAGGCACCACGCAGCTTGACCTCTTCACCATTTACCCGAAGTCCTCTTTTTGCATCCAGGGCAAGCGTCCGGATTCCCATGCTGCTTTCCGCTTCATCCAAAACCTCTCCGCACTCCGCACAGAACAGAGATGATTTTACCTGATACAGGGCAGGAGCAGCCTCACTCCATAGTCTGGCATTTTCTATGGCAATCCTCTGCTGCAGCGTTCTTTTCTCTCCTGCAGTCAGAAATACATGTGTACTTTCTTTTACGATTTCTTTTCCAGAAGGATCCGTTATGACTGTTTCTAAAAGAATATCTTTTGATACGCTTTCTCTCTGCTCAATCTCCGTTTCTACTTTAAGTACGGCAAGTTCTGCCTGTCCGTTTACTATCCCGTCCAGATTTTCCGTCTGTACTCTGACACCATCCGGCACGATGCCTGTCAGTCCTCCGGTACAAAGATAAACATCCCTGTAAATACCGGCACCAGAATACCATCTGCTGTTCGTCATCGCACCCGCACGGACCAGCACACGCAGTTCATTCTCCTTGTCATATCTCATATAATCATTTAAATCCGCATAAAAGACAGAATATCCTCCCGGCCGTTTTGCGATCAGCTGTCCATTCAGATAGACCATCGCATTCATGTAGATTCCCTCAAATCTTACCTGAACCTTTCTGGTTTTCCACTCCTTCGGAGCGGTAAATAATTTTACATAGGTATAGCATTCACCATTACGAAATCCGGTGTTTCCCCCGTTCGGGCTGTTCTCATCTGCTGCCTCCTCTATCATCGCATCATGTGGAAGCGTCACCTCCCTTGCCGTCTCCGGGATATCCCAGACCAATGCAAACGAATCCTTATCCGGCCAGAATTTCCATCCTTCATTCCACTTTTCCATCTTCATAACACGTTTTCCCACCTTTCCTGTATATTTATTTATAAAAATCACCAGCCAAAGCTTTCATGTTTCCTTGACTGGTGAACTGTCACTGCATTATCTGAACAAACGAGACTATTCTGCATCTGCTACGTGCTCTGCAGCGGACTTTTCTTTCATCTGTGCGATTTCCGGGAAAAACTTCTTGATCGGATAGAAGATCATCAACACGATAAGAATCCCTGAAACGATCGCAGGTATCAAAAAGCGCACTACATTTACCCCTGTCGTCGCTGATGCCGGCTGCCCGAACGGTCCCAACTGTGCATCAAATTTCATCAGTGCCAGAACAGCCAGGACACCGGAATTTACTACAGTAGTTCCACATTTCTGTGCAAAGCCT